>NZ_LZEJ01000013.1:0-88876 GCF_001704375.1 Alishewanella sp. HH-ZS
AAAATTTCTGGGGATACCTCAGGGTAGATAGACAGCTTTGAATCAAATACATTCAACTTTGGTAGGTTCTTTGCCAAATAGTCACGCAAATGGCTCTCTAAAGCGAAAAGTGAGCTCTCAACTGAAGCGTCACTTACTAATTGAATTTCAGAATCTTCATTACCCTCAACAACCCTCACACCGTAAAGGCCCTCCTCCTTGATATAAATCTCCCACGTGCCGTGAATAGATGGGTTATAGAGTGCTACACGGCCTCGCCCGGTATTAAACAAAAAGTCATGCTCCCCTAAGCAAACCCTGGGCCTCTTATTTTCTTGGTAGTGAATACGCGATGGATGATTCACTGAAGAGGATATGATTGAGCACGTTAATGATGACTCATTTATCTCACCATACACAGATCTTACGTGCTGCTTTATTTCAGAGTAGGTAGCCTCTCGTCCAATACTCAAAGCCGCTTCCTTAACCATTTCCCAAATTGCGGGCATATAACTTATCTCCTTAGCCTGGATTTTTAGAATGTTGAATTATTCTCAATAATCATTAATCGCAAATGCCCAACAGGCGAGATTTTGACTATGCTTATGAACATGTGAATATCAACATGCCGGAGTTCGCTACTAAAAAATGGTTAATAAGCAGTTCATGTTATTCACAAAAGGACTCTGCAACTTGAAATTGAGCCATAACCAACCTTTAGCCAACCAGCATAAATTTTGTTAAAACTTTGCCAGCAATCGAACAAGTCTGCAAAGTATAATTTTCAGCACATTACAGATTTTCCGACAAAAATAAGCCCGTGTATAAGGTTAAGTCGTAACAGGCGTCTGGATAGGCGTACTTTTTTAAATCGCAGATCGCGTCTCCGGTACGCCAGCATACCGGAGACGGGACGCGGTGCGGCTTAGACGTAAGAAAGCAAAAAAGCCGCTATTAAAAGCGGCTTTTTCGGAATTTGGATTTACCGAATATCTAACGCAATTAAGTTGTTACACATTCAAATCAAGCCAAACTTGGCTTTTGTCTGCCGCAGGAATTCAAACGTATTAATACATTGAACACCGAACTGTTTACAGATATTAGGTACCTTAACTTTCTTCGTCGCGTCACTAACCAAACTTTCATGCGTTACAACTATAGCGCCGCTCGACATCGCTTTAGCAATTAACCAAGGGTCCGCTTTTGATCTCGATTAGCAGGGTTAAAGTTTTGCGCCATCACATACTCAATGATTTGCACAAAAGCCGTTTGGGTGGCATCATCATCGTTAGCAATAAACTGGCCTTTACGGGCTTCAACCCATTCCGCTAACTCGTCATTACCCTCTTTCAGCTCTCGACCAATCATATCAATACTACCCGCTATACCGGCCGCAAATTGGTGATCTAACCAAGACCAATAGGCGGGGCAAAAATCCATGCTGTAGTAGCTGTTTTTAGCTTCGATATAGGTGTTTGCATCCAGCAGATAAATCAAAACCCAAGCTCCTGCGCGAATTTAGTCACGTTGGCTGGTTTCATTCCAAGCAGCCAAGCAGCATCACGCAACAACAACTTACCATTCAACGCTTCACTGACAACGGCCTTAGAAAACAGCTGACTAATTTGCGCCTTTTTGGTTTTAAAATAGCCTGGGCTACTACCGCTAGCTTCGCGCTCTTTAAATGCTTCTCTTTGCGCCTTAATGAAGGCTCCGTATTCACCCTGGCTAATCAATGCCAGCGTTAATGCTTTCCGCGCCAAGGCCAAGGGGCTAACATGAAAATGCGCTTCTAACTCAGGTAGGTTTTGTTGCCAGTTATCAACGTCGATGTGCCAACGCGCCCGGAATTCATCAGTAGGAACGAGTAACTCAGCTGCCACCGCGTTACAAAAACGCTCTTCCGCGCGATGACTGTTAGCATCGCCATCAGAAAGGCCGGTTTGCCCTATCCAGATATGGCATAGCTCATGGATAAGGGTAAACAATCGGGCACCGGGTGCATCAGCATGATTGACGAAGATAATTGGCGCAAACTCATCACACATCGCAAAACCACGGAATTCATCGACACTAAAAGGTCTGCTGTGATGTCCAAGACTAGATTGCCTCATCACCAAAATACCAAGCGCTTCGATTCGCTCTACTAAATCGCGGTAGTAGTCGTCCCAAGAACCCCGCTTTGGGTGAGGTGGAATGTTAAGCTTATTGCGCATATCTGCCACAACAGCTGCCACCCCATCTTCAATTCGGAAGCTCCCGACAATACTGATAGGCTCTAGCAGCTGATTACGGGCATAGTCGCGGTACCAGTCCTGACATTCCAGCATATTCTTGAGTAAATCCATCAGCTCAGTACTTGGACGCTTTAACTCTGCGGAATCCACAGTGCGTAAATCAGGGATCGGTAGATTTTCAACAGGAGGCTGGCTTAAAAACAGGAAACCAAAAGGCACATGAGCTTTATTGGCAAACGTCATTGCCTGCACGAAGGTAATATCCCGCTCGCCAGCTTCCCATTCACTGACTTTTTCTTCAGTCACATTCAATTTGCGCGCAAATTCAGGCAAAGCATAGCCGGAACGCTCGCGCGCCCATGTCAGCATAGCTTTGTTGATTTTTGCGTTATTCATTAATTCCACCTTTCAAGCAAAATGCTCAAACCGCCCCAAAATTATAAACTGCTGTAACTTCCGGCGCTATGCTCAATTAATCAGCATTCCAAGTATATGTCAGGCTAGGATACATTATTGCCATCATCTCAGTTTTGACACCATAAAGGAAATCTTGACCAGGCACCTCATAGTCAACCTTTATAGCAGTTGTATAAGTCTTGTTAAGACTTTGCCTGCATCCATGCGAGTCCGCAAAGTATAATTTCAGAATATTACTGGCTGTCTGCCAAAATGCGCGGATGTTTCAGACTGAGTAGCAACAGGCGTCTGGATAGGCGTACTTTTTTAAATCGCAGATGGCGTCTCCGGTACGCCAGCATACCGGAGACGGGGCGCGGTGCGGCTTAGACGTAAGAACGCAAAAAGCCGCTTTCAAAGCGGCTTTTTCGGAGTTTGGAGCGAGTTACGAGGTTCGAACTCGTGACCTCGACCTTGGCAAGGTCGCGCTCTACCAGCTGAGCTAAACTCGCATTGTGTTGCACTTCTTTCGCACATCGCAATCTGGTATTGCCTGTGGTTCTTAGCGCTGCCTGATTAAAAATCTATTTAGAATCAGCAGCTTTAAATGGTGCCCGGGGCCGGACTTGAACCGGCACGGGGTTTCCCCCGAGGGATTTTAAATCCCTTGTGTCTACCGATTTCACCACCCGGGCATACTGTGCGTGGGCACCGACAGAACGGCGCGCATCTTAATTAAGGCTGCGCCGATATGCAAGTTATTTCTGTGTGTGATCAGGCACAACAATTTTCGGGTCTGGTTTATCGCGTAAGATTTTATCCAGGTAACCCATCGCAAAAGCAGAGATGACAAAGGTAATATGGATTAACAGGTACCACATAATCTTGTCATTCTCAATTTGCTCAGTATTCATAAACACCTTCAACAGGTGAATCGACGAGATGGCAACAATAGAGGCCGCGACCTTATTTTTCAGGGAATTAGAGTCGAGCTTACCCAGCCAGCCCAACTTATCGTCGTGACCATGTAAGTCTAAACGCGAGACAAAGTTCTCATAGCCGGAAAACATCACCATCACAATCAGGCCGCCAACCAGGGCGATATCGATCAGGCTTAACGTAATCAGGATCAGTTCCACTTCTTTCATACTAAAAATCAGCGGAATAAAGTGAAACACTTCCTGGAAAAATTTAATACCCAGCGCCAGCAAGCACAAGCTTAAGCCAAGGTAAATTGGCGCCATAATCCAGCGCGTGGCATACATTAAACGTTCAAAATAACGTTCCATAACAATTCCTGTTAAAATATCTTGCTCAATAATGGGGGCGCGCCGCGTAGCTTCAAGCCTGACGCGGCCGCGTTTTTACTCTGTTACCAGGCTAATGAAGATGGCAGTTTCGGCGTCGATAATAAGCTAATAAAACGCTGCCAACGCTCATCTTCGCTGCTTGCCTGCTCGACATACTGTTTTACCAGATCTTTGCCCCAGTTATAGTTAATCACATAGGCGCCGTAACTTCTGACAAAACGTAGCCGCTGCCGCGCTTCGGCCTCACTTTGCAACAAATATTGCTGTTGCAGCGCAACAAATTGTTCTTCGTCAATCTCGCCATTTAGCAATAAACGGGCGATTTCATTACCGGCATAACTAAGGCGTGCCATCAGTTTTAAAAAGCGGTCGTAGCTGGCGGCCTGCGATGGATCCAGCCCGGCTAACGGGTAAAGTACGTCGCGTTCAAACGCCAGTTTTTGCTCACCGGGAAAGGCGATATCAATACCATAGTTGGCGGTGCCTTCCGCGATTAACGACTGCGGGCTGAATAGCGCATAAACACTAAACTCCACCCAGTTACGCTGTTGTTTTAGCTCGGTTTCCAGTAGCGCATTATAGGTGTGATGGCCGGGGTAGCCCTCGTGACAGCCCAGATCGACAGCGCGGGAGATATCAATCGGCCGCTCGGTATTAATCTGGATCAGACTATAAGCCTTGCCCTGATACCAGTTATAACCGCTCCAGGGTTTGTCGGTCACAAACTCCAGCGTAAAATTCTCCTGCGCCGGCAAGCTGATGCGCTGTAAGGTCCGGTCGCGGCATTCCGCGATCGCCCGTTCAAACACCAGCTGTAATTTATCCGCCGGAATAACAAAATTTTTGCGATAGGCTACTACCCGCTCGGTCAGGCTGCCCTCGCCAGGTACTAGTTGCTCCAGCTCAGCCAGCACAGGGGCAAAGCTGCTAAGGTCCTGCTGCGGTGGTTGGGTATCGTAGAGTTCGCTAGCTTGTTGTTCAAAGCTGGCCGCAGTGCCGTTTTGTAGCGTATCGGCATGGCTAATCAGCGCCGTTAGCTGCCGCTGTAAATAATGCAGCCGCAACTTTAACATCGCATCCGTTTCGCTATGCGCCTGTAACGCATCGCGCAGCAACTGAGCTTCAGCAAGTAGCTCTGGCAGGGGCTGCGGCTGCTGTTTTACTGCCTCGGCCCATTCAGCCGGGCCATAATAGGCATCCACATAGTTACCATCATATTGGCCGAGTGCCAGCACCAGTTTCACATAGTGCTCGGCAGCTTCATCCAACACGGCGACACTGATCGCTGCGGCGGGCTCGCTCTGCACCGGTTCTGCTGGCTTGCCACAAGCGGTTAGTAACAAGCTACTGCACAGCAGCGCCGTTAAAGGTTTAAATAGGGTTTTCATTCGCAATCCTGCAATGGGAAGAATGTCGGCTAATCTAGCGGTGAGTCAAAGGTTACGCAATATGCGTTGCCTTATGCGACTAAAGTTTCTGCAAAAATTTATCCATTTAGCCATCTATACTGTTGCAGATAAAAAATAACCATGGTATTACTAATGGCGTTCTGCAACTTCGACTTTAAAGGCAGTAAATGATTTCTTCGGTATTAGTGCGTTTCAATAGCCTCCTCCTCGTGCTCCTCTGCGCTGCGCGGGGCCGTGCTTATTGGTGAAAAAACCTTACCGATAAACCTAAAACCCCGTGCCCAAGGCCGGGGTTTTTTGTTTTTATCCCGGCAAGCAGTACGCCACGATTTGATAACATAGGATTGCGTAATGAGTGCTGATAACAAAATCTGGATCTTCGATACCACCCTGCGTGATGGCGAGCAGGCACTGCGTGCCAGTTTAAGCCAGAAGCAAAAAATCCAGCTGGCGCATGCCATTGCCCGCTTAAATGTCGATGTGATGGAAGTGGGCTTCCCGGTGTCCAGCCCCGGTGATTTTGATTCGGTACAACGTATCGCGCGCGAAGTAAAAGGCCCGATTATTTGCGGCCTGGCGCGGGCAGTGGCAGCCGATATTGAAGCCTGTGGCGCTGCGTTAAAAGATGCGGAACGCCGCCGGATTCATACCTTTATAGCCACCTCCCCGCTGCATTTGCAGTACAAGCTGCGCAAAACCCTGGCCGAAGCCTCAGATCAGGCGGTCGCCGCCATTAAACTGGCCAGCCGCTATACCGATGATATTGAGTTCTCCTGCGAAGATGCCGGCCGCACCCCGATTGATGATTTATGCTGGATAGTCGAGCGGGCCATTGCCGCCGGCGCCACCACCATTAATATTCCGGATACGGTCGGCTATACCATTCCCAATGAGTTTGCCGCCATTATTCATGCGCTGCGATCTAAGGTGCCAAATATTGATAAGGCGCGCCTAAGTGTGCATTGTCATAATGACCTGGGGCTGGCGGTGGCGAACAGTATCAGCGCCATTCAGGCCGGCGCGCGGCAAATTGAATGTACCGTCAATGGTATTGGTGAGCGTGCTGGTAACTGCTCGCTGGAAGAAGTGGCGATGATTATCAATACCCGCAAGGATATTTTAGCGCCGCTGTATACCGACATTAAAACCACCGAGATTTACCGCAGCAGCCATCTGGTCAGCCAGATCTGCAATATGCCCATCCAGCCAAACAAAGCCATCGTTGGCGAAAATGCCTTTGCCCACAGCTCGGGTATTCACCAGGATGGCGTGTTAAAAGCGCAAAGCACCTACGAAATTATCTCACCTGAACAGGTCGGTATCCGCCAGAACGAATTAAACCTGACCTCACGCTCGGGCCGTCATGTTATTCAGCACCGCTTAGCTGAGCTGGGTTACACCAAAGACGACTACGATCTGGAAGCGGTGTACAGCAGCTTTGTCGCACTGGCTGATCAGAAAGGCCGGGTGTTTGATTACGATTTAGAAGCTCTGGTGTTTTTCCAGAACCTGCAGGAGCAGGACGAGTTCTACAAGCTGGAGTTTTTAAGCTCCTCGACCCATACCGGCCATGTCGCCAGCGCCACAGTAGGCTTAAGTTGCGGCGGCAAGATCTTTATCGAAGCCGCCACCGGCAATGGCCCGGTCGAAGCCGCGTTTCAGGCGGTACAGCGCATTAGCAAATTACAGATCCGGATGGTCGATTTTAACCTGTCGGCGAAAGGCAGCGGCGAAGACGCCCTGGGTCAGGTCGATATTATTGCCGAACATGAAGGGCGACGCTTCCACGGTGCCGGTTTGGCCACCGATATCGTCCGCGCCTCAGTGCTGGCCTATGTGCATGTACTGAATATGATCCAACGCGCCCAAACCATCGACGCCCATAAACAGGCCAAAGCGAACGAATCCCAAATTAAACAAGCAGCAGGTGAAATATGAGTAAGCATTACAAGATCGCGGTATTGCCCGGTGACGGTATCGGCCCGGAGGTCATGGCCGAGGCGATTAAGGTACTGCAAGTAGTGGCGGATAAATTTCAGTTCCAATTAACGTTAACCGAAGCGCTGATTGGCGGCGCCGCCCTGGATGCCACCGGCGTACCACTGCCGCCGGACACGCTGGCTCTGTGTAAAGCCAGCGATGCCATTTTGTTTGGTTCCGTCGGTGGTCCGAAGTGGACTGGCCTGGCACCGGATATGCAACCTGAGCGTGGCTCTTTGCTGCCACTGCGTAAAACCTTCGACTTATTCTGCAATATGCGTCCGGGGCAAATTTATCCGGCCTTTGCCGACTTATCGCCACTGCACCCAAGGGTCAGCAGCAAAGGCATGGATGTGCTGTGTATCCGCGAATTAACCGGCGGCATTTATTTTGGCGAAAAGGGTCGTAGCGGCGACACTGCCTTTGATACCCAGCGCTATAGCGTGGCAGAAGTGACCCGCATTGCCGAAGTAGCCTTTCAGGCGGCGCAAAAGCGCGGCAAAAAAGTCACCTCTATTGATAAAGCCAATGTACTGCAAACCAGTATTTTATGGCGCGAAACCGTGGAACAGGTGGCCAAAAACTACCCGGATGTCACGCTCGAGCATATGTACATCGACAATGCAGCGATGCAGCTGATCCGCAGCCCACAGCAGTTCGACGTGATGCTGTGCGACAACCTGTTCGGCGATATTTTATCTGATGAAATTGCCGCCATCGCCGGTTCATTGGGCTTGCTACCGTCAGCCAGTTTAAATGGCAGCGGCTTTGGCTTGTACGAACCCGCCGGTGGCAGTGCGCCGGATATCGCCGACCAGGGTATCGCCAACCCTATTGCGCAAATATTAAGTGCCGCCCTTATGCTGCGTTACAGCTTTGGCGAAGAAGCCGCAGCCCAGGCAATTGAGCGCGCAGTGCAGCAGTGTTTAGAGCAGCATATCGTCACCCGTGATATCGACCCGAAATCTACTTATGGCACCGCCGCCGTTGGCGCGGCCATTGTCGCCACCTTACAGCAGGAGACATACTGATGGGCCAGACCCTGTATCAGAAAATTTACCACAGCCATGTGGTTGGCAAATTAAACGCCAGCACCGACTTATTATTTGTCGACCGGCATTTAATTCATGAAGTGACGTCACCGCAGGCGTTCTCCGGCTTAAAACTGGCTGGCCGCGCCGTGCGCCGCCCGGATCTGACCTTTGCTACCATGGACCATAATGTTTCTACTCAACGCCGCAGCCTGGATGCGGCCGGTGAAACCTCGCGCAAGCAATTAGAAGCCCTGGCCGCCAACTGTGATGAGCACCGTATTCCACTGCTGGATCTGACCCACCCCGATCAGGGCATAGTGCATGTGATTGGCCCGGAGCAAGGCTTAACCCAGCCGGGGATGATTATTGTCTGTGGTGATTCGCATACCTCGACGCATGGTGCTTTCGGCGCTCTGGCTTTTGGTATCGGTACCTCGGAAGTTGAACACGTGCTGGCCACCCAAACCCTGCCACAGCAGCAAGCGAAAACCCTGAAAGTGGAAATTAGTGGTGAACTGCCGGCCCATGTTACGCCTAAAGATGTGATCCTGGCGGTAATTGGCAAATTAGGTACGGCTGGCGGTAATGGCTATGTCGCCGAGTTTTGCGGTAGCGCCATTCGCGGCATGAGTATGGAAGGCCGGATGACACTGTGCAATATGAGTATTGAAATGGGTGCCAAAGCCGGTTTAATTGCCCCGGATGACACTACCTTTGCCTATTTAAAAGGCAAAGCCCATGCGCCACAGGCTGAGCATTGGGACGCTGCCGTTAGCTATTGGCAGAGCCTGCATTCTGATGCCGATGCCGTATTTGATAAAACTATCAGCCTGGATGCCAGCAGCATCAGCCCGCAAATTACCTGGGGCACTAACCCTGAGCAGGTGATTGCCGTTGATGAGCCGATCCCGGCACCGGAAAGCTTTAGCGACGACACCAAGCGTCAGGCTGCGGAACGCGCCCTGCAATATATGGGCTTAAGCGCCGGCCAGAAACTGACCGACTGTGCTGTTGATGTGGTCTTTATCGGTAGCTGCACCAATAGCCGGATTGAAGACTTACGTGCCGCCGCCAGCGTCGTGCGGGATCGCAAGGTCGCGCCCGGCGTGCGGGCCTTGGTAGTACCGGGCTCCGGCGTGGTCAAGCGGCAGGCCGAGCAGGAAGGTCTGGCCGAGATCTTTAAACAAGCGGGCTTTGAATGGCGGGAACCGGGCTGCTCAATGTGTCTGGGTATGAATGACGATCAAGTCGCCGCCGGTCAGCGCTGCGCTTCCACCAGTAACCGTAACTTTGAGGGCCGTCAGGGCCGTGGTGCCCGTACGCACTTAGTTAGCCCAGCCATGGCTGCCGCTGCCGCCATCGCCGGTAAGTTTGTTAATGTCGCCCGTTTAGAAGGAGCCGCCCAATGAGCCAGATTTTTAAACAAGGCCTGGTGTGTCCGCTGGATAAAAATAACGTCGATACCGACCAGATTATTCCCAAGCAGTTTTTAACCTCGGTGAGCCGCGATGGCTTTGCTGAAGCGCTGTTTTATGACTGGCGTTATCTGGCTGATGGCGCTGCTAACCCGGAGTTTGTGCTGAATTATCCGCAATATCAGGGCGCGTCAATTTTATTAACCCGCGCCAACTTCGGCTGTGGCTCCAGCCGCGAGCATGCGCCCTGGGCGCTGCAGCAGTATGGCTTTAATGTGATTATTGCCGAAAGTTTTGCCGATATTTTTTTCAATAACAGCGTAAATAACGGCATGTTATTAATTACCTTAAGCAAAACCAATATCGAGCTGTTGTTTAACCGCTGTGCCCAGGGGCCGCAGCAGTGGCAGATCGATCTGGCAAGTCAGGAGATCCTGTTCGGCAATAACGCAGCGATGGGCTTTAATATCGACCCGGATATTAAACAGCGCTTACTCTCCGGGCTGGATTTTATCGGCTCCAGCGAGCAGTTAAATCCCCAGATCGCCGCCTTCGAAGCGCAGCGACGGGCTAACTTGCCTTGGCTGGGTTAAGGTAAGCCACCATAATACGAAGCCAACGCACGTTGGCTTTAGCGCTTAATTCGCTTCGACCAGTAAGCCGGTAAAGGCCACCCACTGTTCGGGGGTGGTCAACTCCTCTGCCAACTCACCGCTTTGCAGCTGCTGCCAGGTCAGCGGCCGTTGCAAATTAAAGCTCAGCTTCAGGCGCTGTGGTTCATGCAAAAACAGCAGCAGATTCTCGCGAATGCGCTCGGTCACCAACTCTGTGCTTTGCACATAGACTTCCAGTTGTGGCTTTAGCTCTGCCAGCTGCGCCGTAGCCGGCTGTGCTAACAGCACGGGCTGCAGTTGCTGCAAATAGCCGTTATTTTCCAGCGTCAGTTCACCACTGACCAATTGCAGCGCCGCCAGCGCCTGCTGCACTCTCGGCTGCTGCTTACCCTGCTGATAAGCCTGCTGCTGTTCCAGATCCATCGCCGCCAGCTCACTGCCTAACTGCCATAACGCCTGTACCGCTGTCAGTTGCAGTTGCAGCTCTAACCGCATCGCATCGCCAACCCGCAGTTGCTGCTGCAAGGTCAACAGATCCTGCGTTGGTTGGTACTGATACCGGTAATCCAGCCATAGCGGCGATGCAGCCAATAATTTTCCGACTTCCGGCGGCAGCATCTGCTGTAGCAGGTTACTCAGCTGCAATTGCTGGATCCGTAATTCACCCTGCTGCGACAACTTGCCGGGTTTAAAACCGCGGATACTTAAGCGGCCAATTTCAGCCACGGTACCCACACCGGCGATTTGCAGCTGTAAGCCACTTAAGCGGTAATGATCGCGCCAGTAGTTCGCGCGGATTTTGCTGTAATTTAGCTGTACTGCCGGCATCAGCCCCTGACTCGCCATCTCGGCATAGGAGCTGTTAATCAATTCAATCTGGCCGGCGATCAAGCGCTCAGCTTTATAATTGCCATAGTAAAACCCCGCGGTTGCCATCAGCAGCGCGCCGAGCGAAATAATCAGTGTTTTTTTCATCAGTTCTACAACATCTTCCGCGAAATTGTGCAGACTACCATAGCCTTATCGTCGCAATAAAGTTTTGACAGTGTTATTTTAAGGTGTAGTTAAGGCGTGTTGACGTTTGCTGCAAAAACAAGCAGCAAACGTCAGCACGCTCTAACAGCAGACTGTTACAATTGACCGAAGTTCGCCATGGAATACAGAAGATGCCGGAATATTTTTTATGGTTTGATTTACTGGGGATAGCGGTGTTTGCCATTTCCGGCACCCTGGCGGCCTGGCGTAACCATATGGATGGCTTTGGCGTGATCGTGCTGGCCAGTGTTACCGCCATCGGCGGCGGTACCCTGCGCGACCTGATCCTGGATGTGCCGGTGATCTGGATAAATAATAATACCTATTTTTATGCCATCTTTGTTGCCGCTATTGGCACTATCCTGCTGGTACGTAACCGGCTGACCATTCCCAATAATACCCTGCAAATTGCCGATGCCTTTGGTTTGGCGTTCTTTGTGATTATGGGTACCCAGAAGGCGCTGGATCATGGTACCTCCAGCATGGTGGCCATTATGCTCGGCACCATGAGTGGCGTCTGTGGCGGCATGATCCGCGATGTGCTGTGCCGCGAAGTACCGATGGTGTTTCGCGGCGAGCTCTATGCAGTAACCTGTATTTTCGGCGGCATTATCTATACCTCGCTACTGGCACTGGCGGTACCGCAGCTGTATGCCATGCTGGCCGGTATGCTGGGCTTATTATTGTTGCGGCTGGCGGCGATCCGCTGGCACATTACCATTCCGGTATTCGGCAAGCATCATCAGGAGCTGAACGAACCCTGAACAGAGCACTAAAATGGCGGCCGATACTTTAATCTACCGCAACAATCCGGCCGGCCCTTTTCGCTACACTTAGCCGCAGTTAATGGTTAAGGAGAGCTACTATGGCCAGCCACAATCCGCATCGTGTTTATATCAGTACCACAGCCCGTTCTAATCAGTATTTACTGGCAGAATTTAAGCCCGACGCCGCGTTCTACCAGCAGTTCAGCAGTCATGAAGCCTGCTATCAGCAGTTAGCCCAACAGCTGTTTGCGCTACTGCCGCAATATGATTTGCGCAATGTGCAATTAATTGCCAATGACAAACTGCCGGTGGTCCGTTTCCATCAGGAGGCCTATACCTTACAAACCGAAAAGCAGATCCTGTTTTTCTATAACCCTAAATACCATGAAGGTCAGGGTATCTTCAGCCAGCCTGATTATCAGGCACGCAAGATCCGGGTGGTATTTCTGGCCACCGGCGAAGAGCTGCGATCCCAGGCTGCAGCATTTCACAGCAAAGTAGTACAGTGTCTGCAGGCCTGGCAGCAACAGTTACCTGGTAAGCCGGCACTGAAACTGCGCGACCATCAGCAGCTGTCTTATGATCTGTTTGCAAAAACTAAAGGTCATAAAGAAAGTTATGGCTATAAACTGCGCGGCCTCTACCCACGCTACAAAGCC
The DNA here is from genome assembly GCF_001704375.1 of Alishewanella sp. HH-ZS. NCBI lineage: Bacteria > Pseudomonadati > Pseudomonadota > Gammaproteobacteria > Alteromonadales > Alteromonadaceae > Alishewanella > Alishewanella sp. HH-ZS. Next base: position 12,836 of record NZ_LZEJ01000013.1, read on the forward strand.
CGGCACTGTGCACTACCGGACGAACACAGCGAGTTGACTTACGTCACTGTTACCCTGCCCCTTACCCGGCAGCTAAAACAGCAGTGGCTTGCAGCGGGAGCAACCGACTTTAGCCCGCTGTATCAGCAGCTGCAACAACGCTTTGTCGAAGCCTGTGCCGGTAAAAAGCTGGACCGGCTGGCCATCGTTGCCAATGGTCTGACACCGGTAGTGCGCAGCAGCAAGTGGGACCAAATCGAGCAGAACCGCGAGCTGCAGAAAATCAGTTTTAACCCGGATTGTACTGAGCCCCAGCTGCTCACCTTCTGGCAGGCTGATAAGCTGGTTGAGAGCGCACACTTTATTATTGTGGCCGATAAAGACGACAACACCGAGTTTGGCTATGGCCGCTTTATGAACCAGGTCGAAGACGCGCTACGCAGCTTCGCCCGGCAACTGGAGATTCCGGCAGAGCGCCAGGATCTGATTGTACGTTTTTATCAACATATCAGTTATATCCTGCCTGCGGCCTAATCCCCGGCATCGCAACGGCAGCTGGTCTGCCGTTGTTGATTATCGATAGCTTGACTTTTGGTTAATGATAACTATTATCATTTAATCACAAGCAAGAACTATCGGAATATGCAAAACCTGTGGTCAAGCTGGTCGCGCCTGGAGTACCAGTTGTTTAAACCCTTTGATGCAAAACAACAATATGGCCGTCTGGTATCGGACTATGTTGCCTGTAGTTGCCGCCTGGCCAGTCAGCTGGCGTTCAATGCTAACCCGTTATTGCAGGAATGGTGTCTACGCCAGGGCCTGTTTAATCTGGCTCAAGCCGCTATGCGGCATAAAGGCAATCCTGCCGCACAACAACCGTGCTTGGATCAGCTGTACCTGTTATTGCTGGCGTTAAACCGGTTTTATCAACAACAGCACGACGGCAAAAGCCGGCAACTGGCACTACAAGCCAGTTTAAACCAGATTTTTTATCAGGGGGTGTAACATGAGTTTTCGGATTGAGCATGATTCGATGGGAGAGCTGCAAGTACCTGCGCAAGCCTTGTATCAGGCACAAACTCAGCGTGCCGTACAAAACTTTCAGATTAGCCGCAAGCCAATGCCAGTGGGTTTTATCAAAGCCTTACTGCAGATTAAAAAAGCCGCAGCCCTCACCAATGCCGAACTTGGCTTACTGACCGCGCCGCAGGCCCAGGCAATCAGTCAGGCAGCAGAGCAACTACTGCACGACACCGACTTAAGTCAATTTCCGGTGCCGGTGCTACAAACCGGCTCGGGTACCAGCAGCAATATGAATGTGAATGAGGTGCTGGCGACCTTGGCCAGCCAGCTCAGCGGTGCCAAAATACACCCTAATGATCAGGTAAATCTGGGGCAAAGCAGCAACGATACGATACCAACCGCGATCCAGCTCAGCTGCTTGCTGGCGTTACAGCAGCAGTTACTACCGGCGATTCAGGGCTTGCAGCAGACGATCAGCGAAAAATCTGCCACTGTCGGCCATATTGTTAAAACCGGTCGCACCCATTTAATGGATGCGATGCCCGTGACCTTCGCGCAGGTACTGGGTGGCTGGCACAGTCAGTTGCAACATGCCGCACAACAATTACAGCAGCAGATACCGCTATTAAGCCAACTGGCGCAGGGCGGCACCGCGGTAGGAACCGGCATTAACGCCCCCCCCCAGTTTGCGGCGAGGTTCGCCCAACAGCTCAGTAAGCAAACCGGTCTCAAGTTAAGCGTCAGCCCGGATTTTTTCTTTAACCTCAGCTCGCAGGATAGCGCCCTGGCGTTATCGGGTTGCCTGAAAACGCTGGCGGCCGCCTTACTAAAGATCGCTAACGACCTGCGCTGGATGAATTCCGGCCCCTTAGCGGGTTTAGCGGAAATCAGCCTGCCGGCGTTGCAGCCAGGCTCGTCCATTATGCCCGGCAAAGTGAACCCGGTTATTCCGGAAGCCGTTGCTATGGCCTGTGCTCAGGTATTTGGCTGTGATACAGCGATTAGCATCGCTGCCCAATCCGGCAACTTTGAACTTAACGTGATGTTGCCGTTGGTGGCCGATAACTTACTGCAAGCCATAGCTTTACTCAGCGGCAGTTGTGACGCACTGGCTACACAGGCCATCGCCGGCTTTACCGTCAACGAGCGACATATTGCTGCCAGTCTGGCGCAAAACCCGATCCTGGTTACGGCACTTAACAGCCGCATCGGCTATGAACAGGCAGCGCGTATTGCCAAGCAAGCCTATCAACAACAGCGGCCTATTCTGGATGTCGCCGCCGAGCAAACCGGGATCGATCGGGAGGAGTTGGCCAACTTGTTGGATCCAGCGCATCTGGCCACTGCTACAACTATTACCAATCAATCGCCCTGACCACAGTAGCGCTGATACTAACCATGGCTCACCCATCAGCTCCATATGTCACATACATATCTGAAATATAAATTGATAACTTATTCACAATTTGATATACAAAGTCCACAGGGAGTTTTGTCTGGAATGGCAGTGGAGAAAACGCAGTGATGCCTTATAACCAACTATTAATCTTATCGGATGTCAGTATCAGCTGTAATTTGGTGCTGCTGGCGAAATCGCTGGGCATACCGGTAAAGCAGTTATCAGCAACCGAATTCCAGGCACAGCAGGAGCTGCCGCAAAACACATTGATCGGTATACAGTTAAAAAATGTCAGTGTGGGTAAGAACAGCTTCAATACCTTATTACAGTCTGTTCGGAAATGCGGCTCTGTTTTTTTATTTAATGCCGAGCGTGATGTTATCAATAGCGCTCTGGCAATGAAAACTGGTATCCGGGGCGTAATTTATCGTGATGAACAATTAGATAAAGTCTTGTCTGCTCTGAGTAATATGATGAAAGGTCAGTTGTACTATTCAAGAGGAGAGCTCTCTGCCTTTGTTGACCAGACACTTATGCCGGAGGAAAGCAGTGATGTGTTGTTCAGCTCAGAAAAATTTCTGATCCTGACCAAACAGGAAAAACGGATCACTAAACTTATTGCTGAGGGTGCACGCAATAAGGAAATTGCCGACCAACTCAACATTAGTACTCACACGGTGAAAGCTCATGTTTCCACTATTTTGCGCAAAACCCAAGCCCGCAACAGAGTAGAATTAATTAAGATTGCCCAAGGAGTGCCAGCTGCACGCTCCCCCTCTTATATCTAGGCCTTGACTAGGCTTCTGGCCGCCAGAAGCCTTTTGCAACACCCTGCTCCACCAATTCCATCACTGCTAACTCGATTGCTTGCTTAACCGAAAACATCACCGGCTCGTTGGTTGTATAACCGGCTTCAGCTTCAACCAAACGATTGAGAGAGACAAAGCGGAATAATCCAGCTCTCAACTCTTGAGAGAAAACCTTTTTAGTCGTTGATACCGAGAGTAAAACCTGGCCGGTGAACACATCAACAGCACGCAAATAAACCGTAACCTGGTCTTCGCGATAGAGTTCTGAGGCACCAATACCAAAGTATTCAGCACCGATACCACCGGTAGTTAGATTGGTTTCATAACCAATAATGCCGCCTTCAAGCAACAACCGGGCTTCTTTCATCGGTGGCAGTTCAGGAGCGCCTTTATTTGAAGTGTAGATCCGCCTTTCTGTAAGCAGATTTTGCAATCCTTCCCGCTCTAACGGGGAAAACCAGCCACTCTCAATCAGCGTTTGGGTCAGCATAGAGGTCGCGCCCTGAGTCACCGCCGTTGAGAAACTCGACACATTAGCCTGGGGCTTATACTGTCCTGTTTGATCGCGAAACGCATAAACAGAAACCGGGATAGGATGTCGCGGCTGCTTATCTGATTTGAGGCTCAACATAGCGGCAGACGTCGGATTGATTTCAGCCGGCGTCAGATTTAAGGTGGGTTTAGGTACAAAAGCGCAACTACTCAATACGCTGAATAACAAAACAATGCTAAAACGCATACTTACCTCGGTAAAACGGGAATACGAATAATGGTGGTATCACCAGTGTTTTGATTGGTTATCGTGACCAGGACACTGCCGTCAGTATCCTGAATCACTTCGATGCGATATTCACCAGTGTCGTATACACCTTCAACCAGCTCACCATCTGCAATGCGTCTGGTCAGCGAGTTGATAATATTTCGCTCCAGAGCTTCCCGGAATTTGTCGACAAACGATAATGCAGGCCTTTGTAAGGAATGCGCATTTTGACTTTGCGCCTTTTGCAGCAAAAAATTGCCATTTAGTGGATTACCACCAAAGCTGGGATTTATCGGCGTGTACACCAGTTCAGTCGCCAGCGTCTGGCTAACAGGCATTAAGGTCCCGCTGCACACTAACAAAGTCAGAAAACATGCTTGCTTAGAAAGTCGATTCAGCACCGAACCACTCCTCTGTTTTAATTTTTACCAATTCATCCACCGCGATTAAGATCGCTTGCTCAGCCATCTGCTTGACGTCATTTTGCCGGCGACCAAAATAGTTTTGATAGATCCGTCTTTGGTCCAACTCAACCCAAAGAAAGGTTCCTGCCTGAGGATAGATTTGCTCGTACACGACGATAGTAACGCCGTCTGTAGACGGCACTTCACGCCAATAGGAAGAGAAGTAAAAGACAAAGTCTTTGCCAAAGCGGGAAATCGTTCTATCCAGCACCATGCCGCTCAACTCAATCTCTGCTTTCGCAGGCGAGAGGCAACAAATAAGGATAATAAGTGCGAAAAATCCATTTCTCATAATTAGCAGAGCGGCTTGCACCGCTCCGTTCTATACATTCAAAACATCTTATCGCACTATATTAAACATCTGATCAACAAACAACCCGAATATTTAATTTGGTGCGTTTTGATTCACAATAGCAGTGTTGAATGAGCCAATTTGTACCACTTGCAGCACATTATCAACGCCACCCTGAGCACCCAGTACCAGGTTGTCGCTACCTTGCTGAGTAATTAACACTGTGCCGTTATCACCGGCAACCCGGAACGACGGCGCATTATCACCGCCAACCCAGTTTTGGCTGCCACGTTGCAATACATTTAATGTATTGCCATTACCTTCAAGTAACACGTCTACCAGGTTCAGATCGCCGTTACGCTGATTAACAGTAACATTGTTGTTGTTGACCGATTCACCGGTGACAATAACTTCGTTGGCATTACCAGCTTGATTCACATTTAAACGGTTACGATCACCTGCCACATCAAGCAGCGCGAAGTTATCACTACCATTCTGGCTGATTCGACCATTGTTGGCATTACCAACCAGGCCGATGCCGGCATAGTTGTTGTCTCCGGTTGTTTCGATAGTACCAACGTTAGCACTACCTACCAGAATCATCTCGCCATTATTGTTATTGCCGGTTTGTGAAATCATCAGATCGTGGCCTGATCCTACACTGGCAAAGAAAATGTAATTATCGTCACCGGCCTGCACGAAGTCGTAGGTATTGTTATCACCACTAATTCCGATCGGTGCTTCAATTAGGTTGTTCGCACCAACCTGATCAACAAACACCACATTATCATTGCCATTTAACGGATTAATCTGGAACTCGTTGCCAGAACCATCCTGAAAAATATTTAATTCGTTGTTGTTACCGGAGAAAGTACGGGCAATAAATACGTTTTCATCACCAAATTGCTGAATGGCAATATCATTATTGTTACCCCGCAGCCCAACAATACCGCCAACGTTGGCAAAACCGTCCTGCTCAATAGCAACAGTGTTGTCATTGCCCAGGCCACCGATAACTGCCGATTCGTTGAACACACCGTCCTGCAGAGCTTCATAGCTGTTGCCGTTGCCTCTGAATTCGGCCAGAGTCCAGTTCAAACCGCCGTCCTGAACAATAGAGATCTGATTGTCATCACCCTGCACTAATGCTGTTGCTTCTTGAGCGACGCCCATCTGATTGACTTCGACCAGGTTATTGTTACCCTCAACCTCAACCAGCATTAAATGACTGGATCCATCTTGTTTTAACAGCACTGAGTTGGCGTCACCACCGCTGTAAGTGTCGATCTCATTAGCTGTGCCGCTCTGCTGAATGTCTGTCTCATTCCCACTGCCGACCTGCTGCGCGATAATAAAGTTATCTGAAGTGGCAGTGCCGGTTTGCACCAGTTGTACCAGATTCTCCTGATTACCAGTGTTCGTTTGCAATACTATTGCTGTATCGTTGGCAACTGCCTGACCTGATAAACAAGCGGCGACAGATAAAGCTAGTAGTGTTTTACGTGACGTGAACTTAAACATTGGTTCTTCCTTTCTCGATTTAATTAGTATTGGACGATAGATATTTCAATGCCGTTGCCAATCTGGGTCAGGTCGAAACTTTGCCCCCCCCATTGCTCCAGCGAAATAGCGTTAGCATTTCCCAGCTGTGCGAGATTGGCCTGATTACCAAATCCTACTTGCCGGACACTTGCCTGATTCCCCACCCCGGCTTGTTGTAATGCAATCTCATTCAACATGCCGATTTGTTGTAACTCAGCAACATTAGCTAAACCGCTTTGCGTGACATCAGCACTGTTTACTGTGCCGCGCTGTAAAATGACCAAAGCATTACTGTTACCATGCCGGTCCAACAACTGTGCTAGCGAGATAGAAGCGTCGTTTGCACTAACCTCAGCGACGCCCACTAAGAGAGCCGATACCAGTAGCAGCCCTTGCCAGCACCTTGTAATTACAAACTGCATGCCCTCCCCCTTTTTTACTATTGGTTAACCAAGACTAATGCAGTGACGCAAACAGACAATCGGAAGAACGGCCTAATTAACGGAAATTTCCCTTAACACGAAAAATAATATTAACATTAAAAAACAATGGCTTATATCGTTTCATTAGCATGGACACCTGCCTCAGAGCTAGCTCTTCCGGCCTATAAATTGCGCATCCTCTCCCGCGCAGAAGCTTTTGTGATATTTATCCTTTGTGCGATCTGTTAGCACCATTCACAAACTTATAAAATAAAACAGGTACGTTTATGATAAAAAAATCTCTCATTGCCCTGGCTGTGGGTACTGCGCTAATCAGCGGTAGCGCCTTCGCCAAAGAGCAGGCTCCAGCCGCAGATGACTCAATACTGGTAATGTTCAAGCCAGGTGTTAATAAACAACAACGAGAAACACTGATCCGCAGAACAGGCGCCAGCCTGCGTCAATTAGATGCTCAAGGTCGTGATCTGGCATTTCAACACGTTGCGGATGGCCGGATCGTAAAAGTTCGGGTTCCGAAAGGCGTGAATAAAGACTTCGTTATGAAGCAACTGGCCCGAAATCCTGCTGTTGAGGTCGCAGAACCAAACTACCTGGTCCAGAGTACCCGTGCAGCTGTTACCCCGCCAAACGACCCACGCTTTGGTGATTTATGGGGTTTACATAATACGGGACAAGCCGGTGGCCGTGCCGGTGCAGATATTAAAGCTCTGGATGCCTGGCAAACGACGACAGGCGACCATAGTGTCATTATCGGGGTAATCGACTCTGGTATGGACTACAACCATCCGGATCTTATCGCTAACCGCTGGGTCAACCCAGGCAATCTGCCAGGCCATCCATATGGTTATTCATCATTAAATCCAAATCGTGATCCAATGGATACCGACTCTCACGGTACTCATGTCGCCGGAACTATCGGTGCTGCAGGTGACAATGGTATTGGCGTTGTTGGTGTAAACTGGAATGTCACATTACTGCCATGTTCATTCCTTGGACCTCAGGGCGGCTCAACCGCTGGTGCCATTGAATGTATCGACTACTACACTAACCTTAAGCTAAACCATGGTGTAGATATTAAAGCGACCAATAACTCCTGGGGTGGTGGTGGTTTCTCTGAAACATTGCGCGCCGCCATTCAGTCAGGTGGCGATGCAGGTATTCTGTTTATCGCCGCGGCAGGTAATGCCGGTCGTGATGCTGATGTTAACCCCATGTACCCTGCCGCATACGACCTGGATGTTATCGTATCAGTTGCCTCAACTGATCGTAACGACAACCTGTCAGTCTTTACCAGTGGCGCATCAAACTATGGTTTAACCAGTGTAGACTTAGGTGCGCCGGGTTCAGCAATCTTGTCGACCATTCCGAATAACGGCTATGCGGCATACTCAGGTACTTCCATGGCATCGCCGCACGTCGCCGGTGCTGCAGCCCTGCTGTGGTCAGTCAACCCGGATATTACACCGTTAGAAATGAAAGCCATTCTGATGGAGACGGGTGACAGCCTGCCAGCTCTTGAGGGTAAGACCGTCTCTGGTAAACGTTTAAACTTAGCCAGAGCGCTTGAGGAAGCGGATCCGGCTCCGGGCTTCCGCCTGGCACTTACGCCACGTAACCAGAATATTGTCGCTGGCGACACTGCGACCTTTACGCTGGATATCAACAGCGTAGCCGACTGGATGCAAGTCGTTAACCTGTCGCTGGACGCATCTCCTGCTCTGTCAGGCGCGACGCTGTCTGCAAACAGTGCTATGCCTGGTGATGTCGTAGTGCTCACAGTTAATACCGACACCGCCACGGCCTGGGGTGATTATAATCTGGCGATCACCGCAACAGACTCATCTGGCGAACTGCAGCGTACTGTTAATGCCAGCTTAAATATTACGCCGGCATTCTTACAGGATTACAGCTATATCAACGATACACCTGTTGCTATTCCTGATAATAATGCGGCAGGTATTACCAGCGTTATTTCAGTACCGGATGACGGCACCATTTTCAGTGCATCTGTGGACCTGAATATTACCCACACCTGGCGTGGTGATCTGCTTGTTCGCTTAACCTCACCAACGGGCACCCAGCATGTTCTGCATAACCGCACCGGGGGCAGCGCACGGGATCTGATCGGTAACTATCCAATCAGCAGCTTTAACGGCGAACAGATGAGTGGCGATTGGGTGCTTTTCGTATCGGATAATGCAAGTCTGGATACCGGTACTCTGAACAGCTGGCGTCTGAATCTGTCGGCATTAAACGATGGCCCGGTAGATCCGATTGCACCGGTAGCTGCGTTTAGCTACAGCATCTCCGGTTTAACTGCCAGCTTTACTGACTTATCAACAGATGAAGATAGCAGTATCGTAGCCTGGGATTGGAGTTTTGGTGATGGCGCAACCTCATCACAGCAAAACCCAAGCCATACCTTCGCTGCGGCTGGTGACTACACTGTATCGCTGACCGTAACAGATGATACCGGTTTAACCAGTACCAGTTCACAACAGGTTTCTGTTGCTGACATCAACTTTAACCTGAGTTTGCTGCGTGCTACCCGCGCCAGAACAGGCTCAACTATTGTTGATTTACGGATGAACGATATTGGTGCGGCTGTAGATGTGTATCGTGATGGTACGCTAATCGACACAGTGGTAGGTGATCGTTACCGCGACCGCTTTACCTCAACGGCGCCAACCAGTACCTATAAACTGTGTTTAGCTGGTACTCAGATATGTTCAGGCGATTTAGTCGTTAACTTCTGATTCGAAAGCTTAGTGTCATAAAGCAAACCGGCAGCCTGACTGCCGGTTTTTATCTGGCGCGCCATGCCCGGCGAACGTGTGAGAGGACGGCGGGAGTGATCCCGCCTCCTATTCGATCTTATAATAGCAACCTGGTTTCAGATAACACAGGCCTACAATGAGCCGTTACAGTATTCTGGCTACCGCCGTTGAACACCGGTTGCTGGAGAAAAACAGCGAGTTTATTACCTTCTTGCAACCGGTAAGCGATCGTGAACAGGCGCTGCACTGGCTACAGCATTACCGCGAACACTATAAAGACGCAGCCCATGTCTGTTGGGCCTACATTATTGGTAATACCCGCCAGCCACAGACTCAGGCCTTTAGTGATGATGGCGAACCCAGTGGTACAGCGGGCAAACCGATGCTGCATGTACTGACCGAGCGCGAACTGGGAAATTGTCTGGCGGTGGTGGTACGCTATTTTGGTGGTATTAAGCTCGGCGCCGGCGGCCTGGTCCGCGCTTATTCCGCAGCAGTATCGCAGGCAGCACAACAAGCCAACCTGCAAACTGTCAGCCCAAAAGCCCGGCTACAACTGCAGCTTGATTTCGCGCTGGAAGCGCGGGTGCGGCAGCTAATGGCACAGTATCAGGCGGAACTACTGACAGCAGATTATCAACAACAAGTTATGCTGCAAGTGCAGCTCCCGCTGGAACAGCATGACGCACTGTGCCTGCAACTGCAAAATATCAGTGCCGGTGCCATAATGGTAAAAGAATTGGCCGACTAGCAATTCCTGTCATTCCATGGATAATAACCGCCAAAATCAGAAGATAGCGGCGCTGCGATTCTGCGCCGCCGATAGGATGCGCTATGTCTCAATTACTTCGTATTGTGCTGATCCATACCCACCTGCCGGGTGTGGTGGAATTACAACTGGATCAGCATACTAATATATGCGGTACCAACGCCTCGGGTAAAACGACCTTGCAGCGGCTGGTACCGGTATTTTACGGTGAACAGCCGAACCGGGTGGTGCCAAAAACCCGCAAAAAATTCGATGAATTTTACCTGCCTTATACCAACAGCTATCTGATCTATGAATACCGGCGCGAAGGCGGCGAAATTTGCCAGGTGGTGCTAACCCGGAAAAGCGACGGTGGTGTTGATTACCGCTTTGTCGGCGCGCCCTACCAGAGCGACTTTTATCTGCAGCACAGCAGCGAAGGCGCCAAAGGTATGAGCTACAGTGACTGGGCAGCGGCAATGCGCGCCCGCCCGGATGTACAGGTGTCGCCAAAAATCAGTGCCACCAGCGAGTATCGCAGCATTATTCAGAACGATGCCGCCGCGCTGCGCGGCAACAATGCCGATAGTCTTAAACTGCGCCGCCTGGCCAGCAGTTACAGCCTGGTTGCCAGTGGCCATAAACTGCGGCATATCGAAAAGCTGGTCAGCGCCGTGCATGCCAAAGAAGGCAAAATGGATACGCTCAAAGCGATGCTGGCAGCGATCTTTGAAGAAGACGGCGTCACTCTGCCCACCACTAAGGTTAAAAACACCAAGGCGCGGGAATGGATCCAGCAGATGCGGCAGTCGATGCGACTGGACCGGCTGCAACAGGATTTTGAGCGGCTGAAGCAACTGGCGCAACAACTCGACGGCTGTGAAGCCTTGTTAGCGGCGCTGCTACCGCTGCTACAAGACGATGAGCAGCAGCAAAAACAACGTAAAGCCGATGCTGAAGCACAGGTGCATCTGCTGCGGGGGCAGCTGCAAACCGCCAAGGATGTGTATAGCGCCCAACAGCTGGAGCTGAGCAGCAAGCTGGCCCAGGCCGAAGCCGGTTTACATGAAACCAGCGCCCGTCTGGACCAATTGCAGCAGCGCTATGACGACTACGACAGCAAGGATATGCCAAAACTGCAGCGGGATACCGATGCCTTGCCTCTGTGGCGTGAAACCCTGCAGGAGCTGGCCGAGCAGTATCAATTGATGGTGGAGCAGCATGGCGATTTAGAACGCCAGCTGGAGCAACGCAAAGCCAAACTGGCCGAAGCCTTTAACCGCTTAAGTGAGCAACACCGCGCCAAGGCGCGCACCTTACAACAACAAAAAGATCAGACCCGTGAGCAGCAGGAACACAAGCTGGCGACACTGGAGCAAGGCTTCCAGGGCCGCCTGCAAGAGGCCCAGCAGCAATATGCCGACCAGCTAACCCAGCTAAGCAGCCAGATCGCCGTATTACAAAGCCAGCTTAACAGCCCGGCTTTAACCGAAGAGGAGCTGGAAGCGCAGCGCGTTGCCGAGCTGCGGCTGGAGCAAGCGCAGCAACAGGCACAGCAGCAGGCCCGGCAACTGCAGCAATTACAGCAGCAGTATCAAAAGGCCCGCGAAGCACGCGAACAGGCCGATCAGCAACTGGAGCAAGGCCGCAAAGCACTGCACAGTGCCGAGCAACAGCTACAGCAACTACACCGCCAGCTCAGTCCGGAACAAGGCAGTCTGCGGCATTTCCTGCGCCTGCACTATAACGGCTGGGAGCAAAAACTCGGTAAGGTGCTGGACGAGCGCCTGCTGGACCGGCAGGACTTACAGCCGCATCTGAGTGAGCTTAGCGACAACCTCTATGGCCTGACGCTGGAGCTGACTGCCATTGATACCCCGGATTATGCCCAGGATGAAGCCGCGATCCGCCACCGTATTCAAGCCGCCGAACAGCAGGTGCAACAACTGCAAAGCCAGAAACAGCAGGCCGAAAAGCTGTTAAAAGAGCGCTTTGAACAGGCCGAGCTATTGCGGGCTCAGGTCGAGCAGGCTGAGTGGCAGTTTACCCAGTACGAGCAGAATATCGAGTACGCCCGCGATGCCCGTAACCGCCTGCAAGCACAGCAGCGTGAGCTGGTGACCCAGCGCCAGGCCAAAGTTAAAGCCGAGCTGTCTGCCCAGCAGCAACAGCTGGACAAAACTAAGCAGCAACAGCAGCAGGACCTGCAGGCGCTGAAAGATGATCACCACAGCCAGCGCATGGAGCTAAAAGCCGACTGGCAGGCTGAGCTACAGGTGTTTGACGAGCAGATCGACGAGCTGGAACGGCAGCTTGAGCGCAAACGCGATGATAACCAGCAGCAAATTAAAGAGCTGCAACAAGCCTTTAACGAAGAACTGTCGGCGAAAGGTATCGATCCGCGCCGCCTGACCGAGCTAAAACAGAAACAGGATCAGCTACGCAGCGAGATCAAAGCCGTTGAGAGCCGCCAGGATGAACTAACCGCCTGGCAAAGCTTTATGGCGCTGGACTGGCAGAAACTGCGGCCGCAGCTACTGGAGCAGGAAACCGGCTTAAAGCAGCAGCTGCGTAGCAGCAAGCAGGCACTGGAGCAGTTAAAAACCGAATACAGCGCCAACAGCAAACAGCTGGAAGAACAAAAGCGCAGCGTACAGGAGCAGATGCAGCAAGCCGAGCACTTACTGGCGCAGTTAAAGCCCGTGCTCTACAAGCTGCAGGAACTGCAGCTGGCCAGCATTAGCCCGGCCGCGGCGAACCCGAGTGCGGATATCATTGAACGTTTGGCCCGGGCTAATGAAGCACTGGAGCAGCGTAACAAACTGGAAAGCCTGCTGAAACAAGCACTGGCGCAGTTTGAGGGCATGCTTAGTAAAGACGCCGGCCCGGAATTCCTCGACCGGCTGGAGCATGAAAAACGCAAACTACCGGAATACGCGAAAGAGCGCGACCAGCTGCCGATTCTGCAAAACCTGCTGCAAATTCTGAAAGATGCCCAGCAACAGTTGCTGGAAATGGGCGAGAATATCGGCGGCGATCTGAAAAAATTCTTTACCGTCTTTAGTGATATTAACCGCCGCATTGCACTGCAAAGCCGCCGCTTAAGCGAAGCCGTGGCCGACGATCTGGTACTGGAAGGGATCAGCAAATCGGAAGTACGGATTTTATCGACCATCGACGAGCTGGGTTTCTGGCAGCCGCTGAAGCATTTTGCCAAGCTCTATGATGACTGGGGCGCCTCCGGTAAAGCCTTACCGTCGGAGCAGTATCTGAATGCGCTGGCCGATGTGGTAGAGCTGCTGCGCGCCGATGAGCAGTACAGTATAGAATCGCTGTTACGCCTTGAGCTGCATTTAAGCGAAGGCGGCTCCGAGCTGGTAATTAAAAACGACCGTCAGCTACTGGAGTCCTCCAGCCATGGTATGGCTTATCTGATTCTGTGTAAGTACCTGCTGGCCTTTACCCGCTTATTGCGCGGTGCAGCTAAGGTCACCATCCACTGGCCGATCGATGAAATCGGTACCCTGGCCTATCACAACGTCGAGAAACTGTTTAAGGCCTGTAGCAGCAATCAGATCGTGATAGTCGGCGCCTTCCCGAACCCGGAATCCGATGTGTTAATGTTATTCCAGCACCGCTATTTAATTGAGCCGGACCAGCAGAATAGCAGCCTGCGCCGCCTGAAACGTATTCAACCCAAAATCAGCCGCTTAGCCGAGCGCTTAGCCAGTAAACAGCAGGAGGCCAACTGATGCTGCAACACGGACCCTTACTGGAACGCCTGCTGGCAGGCGATTTCATCTGCCGCATTACCGATGAAGATGCCTACCGACATCTGAGTAACGAGCAAACCCAGCAGGACATCAATCATTACCTGCGGCCGCTTAACCGCCGGCTGGTTAGTAATGATGACCAGAGCGTGTATTTTCTTGGCTACTACGAGCTGAGCAAAGAGGCACGCGAGCAGCTGAGTCAGCAATTTGCGCAAACGGTGCAGTCACTGCTGCCGCTGCTGGAATGGTTGCAACTGGTACAGGAAACCCTGGGCCGGGATAGCGCCCTGACCGCCGGCGATACCATCAAGCTGCAGGAGTTTGTGCTACGTACCGAAGATAACCAGAGCCTGCGCCAACGCCTGAATACACTGGCCAGCGACCGCTTTTTTAATAGCCAGAGCGAGCAACTGGATAGTCAGGTAAAGCTGATTTTCCGTCGCTTAAAAGAACATGGCTATCTGCTGCAGCCGCATGCCGACCGCCAGTACTATATCGTTACCGGTAAAATTGATTATCTGATTGATGTGATTCGCTTTATCCGCGATGAAGAACATCTGCCGGTAGAAGACACCCCGCAGCAGGAGGCATTACTCTGATGGCGCCGCTGGATCCGACCCCGTGCATCGCTTCCAACCTGTTTAATACCGGTGCTGAGCGGCTGGCTTTACTCGGCAAGTATCATAAGCAACTGATGCAGGGTTATCTGGATGGCTATGTCGATGAAACGGCCTTTAGCGAAGGGGCGCTGAAAAAGCTGATTGCCGCCCGTATTTTGTGGCGGCCAGACGAACAACAACCGCTGGCACTGCGGCCTTTAGTCAGCGAGCTGATCGCCAGTATGGTCGCTGATGAAAACCGCCGGCAAATTAACGCCGACGTGGCCGAAAAACTGGAGCAAATCCGCAACCGGGTGCAGGCATACCGCGATGCGCAGTACAAAGGCGACTATGCGGTGGCCGAGTTACAGCTGCAGCGGTTAACTGAGCATGTACATGACTTAAGCGGCCAGTTTGAAGAGGCGATCGACAGCCTGTGGCACCGGCTGAACAGCGACTTTGGCTTTGTTAGTAGCCTGGACGATAAAATTCGCGAAAACGAGCGCGCGCAAAAACAACTGCGCCGCTTGCTCGATGGCCTGGATCTGCTCGACTTTACCGAGCTGATTGAGCTATCGGAAGGCAATAACCATCTGCGCAAGTTGCTGGTTAGCCAGCTGCAAAGCCAGCTGAGCTCGCATCATAGTAGCTTGCTGGAAGTGCAAAAACGCCTGGTCGAGCTGCTGGCCAAGTTCCGCCAGCAACAATCGCGATCCTTGCTGATTAGCAATATGGTGGCGTTTTTACGCCAGCATCCAAAGTATCAGCCGGCCGATTATCCCAACCGCAGCGAGCTACCGGATCTGTTTAACCAGGCTAGTGCCATCCGGCCACAGGCCGCTATCGCGTTGGATAAAGCCAGTGAACGGCAAATTCTGGCCGAACTGGTACGCGCCCTGCCACGGCAGGTTGCGGTAACGCTGTCTGATACGCCAAGCGCCAGCTTTAGTGAGCTGCTGCAGGATGAAGAAATCGCAGCCCGCCAGTTGGCACTAAAAACCGATGTCGAAAACTTCTATTTGCGGGTGATCGACCGCGGCGGCAGTTTAAGTGCGCTGGAGTATCTGACAGAGCAACAACTGCCCTGGGACTGCGAGATCTGGCTCTATCAGATCCTGGCCGAGTATCAGGCGTTACCAGTGGCAGAAAAGCAGATGTTCCAGCTGCAACGCGAAGAAAGCCCGGCCAGCGCCGTTAACAGCCTGTACCTGATCCGCGATATCAGTATTGGTTTGCAGGCAGCCTGATGCATAAGGCTCTGGGGTTACAGGCGCTAAACTGGCTGTTAAAGCTGGAGCAGCGCCTGCAACGCGACGGCAGTGCAGCCATTAAAGCCGACAGTAAGATCGCTGCCCAGGTAATTGCCTGGTGTATTGAACAGCAATTATTACCGGCACACAGTGCGCGCTTACCGACAGTGCCATTTAACCGGGCGCTGTTAGAGCAAATTGCAGAGGCCCAGCAAGCGTTAGGGCAAGCCTGTTTCCGCCAGCCGTTAAGCAGTCAGGATCGACTGGAGCAAAGCTTATACAGCCAGCAAGAGCTAAAAAGCGCTGGCGCCAGCCCGCGCCAACATAGAGTATTAGTCAGGCTTAACACCCCGCTTTTTGCTCAAGGCTTGCCAGCACTGCAGTTTAGCGATCTCGACTGGCAGCAACTGCCGCTCAGCGCCTATGACGCCTTATTAGTGGTCGAAAACCTGGATTGCTTCTATCAATTGGAGCGTTTTACGCTGGCGCTACCGTACCAGCTGCCACTGATCATCTATCGAGGAGATACGCAATACAGCAGCGGCTGTGCTGTCCTCTGTGATGCCTGGCCGCAAACCGGTAAACCCTGTATCTATTTTGGCGATGCCGATTTAGCGGGGTTAAGCATCGCCATCAGTTTAGGTTGTAGCAGTATGCTCTTACCCGAGCTAAGCCAATTTCAACATGCTGCCAGCCCAGCGATGCTGGATAACAAGCAGTTAAAATTCCAACCCGGTTTAGCCGCCATGGCTATGCACCCGGCTTTTACCCCCTATCAGCAACTCATCTGCCAACAATTAAAAGGCCTGCGCCAGCAACAGATGCAGGCGATGCCACTTACGCCGGTGCCGCTGCTAAACCCACCCCCGCAAATTACACCTTACTCCGACTCCGGTATGCTTGCGTACCGGAGTCGCAACCTGCGATAGTGGGTGAGAAACCTTTGCCCTCATGTGCAAACAAAGCTTTAGCGAAGAAAAGAAGCTTTGTACCAAACGCAAAACCGCTCTCCCAAATAGCACCAAACCCCGACTCCGGTATGCTTGCGTACCGGAGTCGCAACCTGCGATAGTGGGTTAGACATCTGACGAATGGTATGCACTCAATGTTTGAGCAAAGATGTGGCCAAAATTAGCTGGCAACTGATATTTATTAGTCAAGCCAGTACATTACCGTCCAATCACATCTACCCCTTTGTTTCTAGATGCGTTAAATTACCTTCATGAAAACAAAACCTTTGCCGACAAGAGTTAAAAACATTATTTAAGCTGGCTTGTTAATGTGGCCGTGATTAAATTTAATACTCAGCTCGCTGAGCAAGCTGAGAATATTACTAAGTGATTTTTTGGATTATGCTCGTGTGCTGCAAGGACTGGTTATTAATGGATATCTAAATGACCGAAAAAAAAATCGAGCAAAGCGCCACAGACTCATCACCAGAGCTTGAAGGCACCTACAGCAAGCGTTCTGCTAAGCCGAATTCCGGCGTGCGGGAAGACAGCATCGAATACGGCTTCATCGGCAAACTGCAAAGCCTCAAGTACGAATACCGTAAAGATATCCGCGACCGCGCCGCGTTAGAGCAGAACTTTCGTGAAAAATTCGAGGCCCTTAACCGCGTTCGGCTTACCGATGGTGAATTTTCACGTCTGCTCGAAGAAATCGTCACCCCCGACGTGTTCACCGCCGCACGCACCTTACGCGAACGCAACAGCTTCACTCGTGACGACGGCACACCTCTGAACTACACCCTGGTGAACATTAAAGACTGGTGCAAAAACACCTTTGAGGTGATCAACCAGCTGCGCATCAACACCGATTACAGCCACCATCGTTACGATGTCATCCTGCTTATCAATGGTGTGCCCTGCGTGCAGATAGAGTTGAAAACCCTCAGCGTCAGCCCGCGCCGGGCCATGGAGCAGATCGTCGAGTATAAAAACGATCCAGGTAATGGCTACAGCAAAACGCTGCTGTGCTTCCTTCAGCTCTTTATTGTCAGCAACCGCACCGATACCTGGTATTTCGCCAACAACAACGCCCGGCACTTCGCCTTCAATGCCGACGAGCGCTTTTTGCCCATTTATCAGTTTGCCGATAAGGCAAACAAAAAGATCACGCACCTCGACAGCTTCGCTGAAACCTTCCTGGTCAAATGCACCCTCGGCCAGACCATCAGCCGCTACATGGTGCTGATCGCCAGCGAGCAAAAGCTGATGATGATGCGCCCGTATCAGGTGTATGCGGTGAAGCAGATCGTCGACAGCATCCACCAGAACTGCGGCAATGGTTACATTTGGCACACCACCGGCAGCGGCAAAACGCTGACCTCTTTCAAGGCCTCTACGCTGCTGAAAGACAACCCCGACATTGAAAAATGCCTGTTTGTGGTCGACCGTAAAGACCTTGATCGGCAAACCCGCGAGGAATTCAACAAATTCCAGCAAGGCTGCGTCGAGGAAAACACCAACACCGCCGCGCTGGTGCGTCGCCTGTTGTCAGATGACTATGCCGATAAGGTGATCGTTACCACCATTCAAAAACTGGGTCTGGCGCTGGATGAAAATAGCAAGCGCAACCAGCAACGCGCCAAAAGCGGCCAGGCCACCTATAAAGAGCAGCTCGCACCGCTACGCGACAAACGCATTGTCTTTATCTTCGACGAATGCCATCGCTCGCAGTTTGGCGACAACCACAAGGCGATTAAAGAGTTCTTCCCCAAGGCCCAGCTGTTTGGCTTTACCGGCACGCCGATCTTTGAGGTCAACGCCAGCGCCAAACAATTCGAAGGCGAATCTGGCCAGTTCAAAACCACCGAAGACCTGTTCCAGAAGCGGCTGCACGCCTACACCATTACTCACGCCATTGAAGACGGCAACGTGTTACGCTTCCATGTCGATTACTTCAAGCCCAAGGTCGAGGAAGGCAAAACGCTGCCTAAGCCCGGCGAGGCCATCGCCAAACGCGCCGTTATTGAGGCCATTCTGGCCAAGCACGATGCTGCGACTGGCCAGCGCCGTTTTAATGCTTTGCTCGCCACAGCGTCCATCAACGACGCTATTGAATACCACGCGCTGTTCAAGACCGTGCAAGCAGAAAAGCAGGCAGCCGACCCCGATTTTCAGCCGCTGAACATCGCCTGCGTGTTCTCGCCGCCCGCTGAGGGCGATGCTGATGTCAAACAAATCCAGGAAGACTTGCCGCAGGAGAAAGAAGACAACGCCGTTGAACCTGAGCAGAAAAAAGCGGCGCTTAAAGCCATCCTGGCCGACTACAACAGCCGCTACGGTACCAACCACAGCATCAGCGAGTTTGATCTTTACTATCAGGATGTACAAAAGCGTATTAAAGACCAGCAATGGCCCAATGCCGACCATCCGCATGCGCAAAAAATCGACATCACCATTGTGGTCGACATGCTGCTCACCGGGTTTGATTCCAAATACCTGAACACGCTGTATGTGGACAAGAACCTCAAGCATCACGGCTTAATTCAGGCCTTCTCGCGTACCAATCGTGTACTCAACAGTATTCAGGCCGAGGATAAGAAGCCTAATGGCACAAAACCATTCGGCAATATCCTCGATTTCCGCCAGCAGCAGGATAACGTGGATGCGGCCATTGCGCTGTTTTCCGGGGAAGGCTCCGGTGAGCAGGCCCGCGAAATCTGGCTGGTGGACAAAGCCCCGGTGGTTATCGAAAAGCTGGATGTTGCCGTGCAAAAGCTCGACGCTTTCATGAAATCCCAAGGTTTGGATACAACACCCGAAGCTGTGCACAACCTCAAGGGTGACGAAGCCCGCGCCGCTTTCATTAACCACTTCAAGGAAGTGCAGCGGCTTAAAACCCAGCTTGACCAATACACCGACTTAACTGAGGATAACGCCGCCGCCATCGAGCAAATTATCCCGAAAGAAAACCTGCTCGGCTTTCGTGGCGCCTATCTGGAAACTGCCCAGCGGCTGAAACAACAGGCCCAACAGGGCAAGGGCAGCGATAAACCCACACCAAGCACTGTGGATCAGCTTGATTTCGAGTTTGTGCTGTTTGCATCCTCACTGATTGATTACGACTACATTATGGGCCTTATCACTAAGTTCTCGGCCAAAGGCCCCGGCAAATCGACGATGAGCCGCGAACAGCTCATTAGCCTCATTCAGTCGGATGCCAAGTTTATGAACGAGCGCGACGACATCGCCGCTTACATCGCCACCCTCAAAGCAGGCGAAGGCTTAAGCGAACAAGCCATCCGCGACGGCTACACCCAATTTAAGGCAGCAAAAGACACCGCTGAGCTCGCCGCTATCGCTGCCAAGCACGGTCTCGACACTGCCGCCCTGCAAAGCTTTGTCGACGGTATTCTGCAGCGGATGATTTTCGACGGCGATCAATTAAGTGACCTGATGGCCCCGCTGGAGCTCGGCTGGAAGGCTCGTACCCAGGCCGAACTTGCGTTAATGGCAGATCTGCACCCGCTACTCACCAGACGCGCCCAAGGCCGCGACATCTCAGGACTTAGTGCGTATGAGTAATACAACGAAAAACACCACCACGAAGGAAGAGGGCAAAAATGCTTTGGTGCCTAAGCTGCGCTTTCCTGAGTTTCGGGGAGCGGTTGGGTGGACTCCCGTGGCCTTGGGAGAAGCATCTGTGCCAGTAACTGAGCGCGTGGGCGAGAGGAAACTCACGCCGGTAAGTATCTCGGCGGGTATTGGATTCGTGCCGCAGGCAGAGAGGTTCGGACGCGACATTTCAGGCAACCAGTATCAGCTCTACACCTTGGTTCGGGATGGCGACTTTGTTTTTAACAAAGGCAATTCACTAAAGTTCCCGCAAGGCTGCATATATCTTCTTGAGAGATGGGGGCAAGTCGCCGCGCCAAATGTTTTCATCTGTTTCCGAATGAAAGATGGTTACTCGAACGGCTTCTTTCAGCAGTGCTTCGAGCAGAACCAGCATGGCAGACAGCTAAAGCGGCACATCACGAGCGGGGCGCGGAGCAATGGTTTGCTGAACATCAGCAAAGACACTTTTTTTGGCGTAGAAATTCCCACGCCAAGCCCCGCCGAACAACAAAAAATCGCTGAGTGCCTGAGCTCCGTGGACGAGCTGATTGCCACTCAAGCCCAAAAACTGGACGCGCTCAAAACCCATAAAAAAGGGCTGATGCAGCAGCTTTTCCCCCGCGAAGACGAAACCCAACCTCGCTTCCGCTTCCCCGAATTTCAAAACACTGGGGAGTGGGAGATAAAAACGATGGGCAGTTTTGCCTCGTTTTCATCAGGTGGAACACCTTCAAAAGACAATCCTGCATATTGGAATGGAAGCATCCCTTGGGTAAGCGCCTCGTCGATGTATGACCTTATCATCAAGAAAGCGGATCATTATGTGACGCCTCTTGCGATCGGCAAAGGAACGAGGATTGCCAAGAAGGGATCAATTTTGATTCTTGTTCGTGGAAGCATGTTGTTCAAACGTGTGCCGATTTGCATAGCGGGAATTGATGTTGCATTCAATCAAGATGTGAAAGCGCTCGATGTGGATACCTCAATCAACACCAGTTTCCTTCTCTATCAGCTCTCAGCCTTCCAATCGCGCATCCCGATCAACGAAACAGGTATCGGTGCTGGAAAGATAGAGCTAGAACATCTCAAAGGGTTTGAGCTCTTCTTCCCCGAAGTCCACGAACAACAACGCATCGCCGACTGTCTCACCAACCTCGACGACCTCATTACCACTGAGACTAAAAAGCTCGAAGCTCTTAAAGCACACAAAAAAGGCCTGATGCAGCAGCTTTTCCCATCGCTGGGGGAGGCTGAGGCATGAGCAATAAACCAAAGATCAACAAGTATGCGAACCTGACAACACTGGCAAGGAAGCTGCGTGATGATCACGGCGGTGTCGATCTTATTCTGCTCTACGCCTATAACCGTACGGGCAAAACACGACTTTCTATGGAGTTCAAAGATTCGGGAAAGCGAAAAACTAAGAAAAACCCGGAAGGTAAAGCAGATACACTTTATTTTAATGCGTTTACTGAGGACTTATTCACTTGGGAAAACGATCTGGCAAGCGACAGTGTTCGTTATCTCCAACTCAATGGCGAATCAAAGTTCTTTGCCGCGCTTAAAGACCTTGCCCTCGACGAAACTATCGCTGTTTACCTTAGCCGTTATGCCGACTTCGAGTTCGATATTGTCTATGCCGATTGGAAAATCACGTTCCGCAAAGATGATGAAGAAAATATAAAAATTTCCCGTGGCGAACAGAATATATTTATCTGGTGCCTCTTTATGGCCATTTGCGAACGAATGCTCGACGGCCACGAATCGTATCAATGGGTAAAATACCTCTACATTGACGACCCCATCTCATCTCTGGATGACAACAACGCTGTCTCGGTCGCTTGCGATCTGGCCAAACTTCTTCGGCGAGCTGCGAGCCGGACGAACAGCCGGGGTGAGCCGAATCCTATCAAGGTCGTATTCTCCTCTCATCACGCACTCTTTTTTAACGTGATGTGCAATGAGATCAGCAGAGCAAAAGAAGGCGAACCCAAGGTTACACACAAGCGCTATTTTCTTCACCGCGCCAATGGGGACGGTGTTTATACCTTACGGGCCACCGACGATACGCCGTTCTTTCACCACGTCGCTACTTTGGCAGAACTGCAACGTGCCGCCAACCCTGTAACTGGCACGCTCTACACTTTCCACTTCAATGCGCTGAGAAGCATTATGGAGAAGACAGCATCCTTCTTTGGGCATGAAGATATTTCATTCTGCCTTAAGGCGCTTAATAACGAGGAAGACCAGGCGCTCTATAATCGCGTTCTCAATCTGCTCAGCCACGGAAAATACGCGATTCAGGAGCCGACCATTATGGGCGAAGACAACAAAGAGCTATTTCGACGCATCATGGCGGACTTTATCAGCACGTTTAACTTTACATTGCCGGAGATTGCGGAGGTGGCACCCCAAGCCGCAGCGTCCGCTCAAGGCACAACATCAGCCCCGGTAGCCACCCCATGAACGACCTGATCCTCTACACCACCGAAGACGGGCGAAGCCAAATCAAACTGCGGGCCAAGGACGAAACCGTGTGGCTGACTCAGCTTGAGATGGCGGAACTCTTCGACGCCACCAAGCAGAACATCTCCCTGCACCTCAAGAACATCTTCGAAGATGGGGAGTTGGACGCAGATTCAGTTGTCAAGGAATCCTTGACAACTGCCGCCGACGGCAAGCGCTACCAGACATTGCTCTACAACCTCGATGCTATTCTGGCCGTGGGCTACCGCGTACGCTCACCGCGTGGCGTGCAGTTCCGGCGCTGGGCCAGCACGGTGCTTAAGGAGTTTCTGACCAAGGGATTTGTGATGGACGACGAGCGGCTGAAGAACCCGGATGGCCGCCCAGACTATTTCGATGAGATGCTGGCACGCATCCGCGACATACGGGCGTCTGAAAAACGCTTTTACCAGAAGGTGCGCGACCTCTTTGCCCTCTCCAGCGACTACGACAAGAGCGACAAGGCCACGCAGGTGTTCTTTGCCACGGTGCAAAACCTTTTGGTCTATGCCGTAACGCAAAAGACGGCAGCCGAACTGATTTCTGCACGGGCAAACCCTGCTGATCCGCATTTTGGTCTGCTCGCCTGGAAGGGCGACAAGGTGCGCAAAACCGACATCCTCGTGGCCAAGAACTACCTGACCGAGGATGAGATCGACACCCTAAACCGGCTGGTGGTGATCTTCCTTGAAACCGCTGAACTACGCGCCAAGAGCCGCCAGGAAACCCGGATGAGCTTTTGGAAGGAAAGTGTGGGCCAGATCATCACCTCCAACGGCTTCCCATTACTCACTCATGCGGGCGCCATCAGCCACGAGCAGATGGAAAATAAAACGAGCGCCCTCTATCTGAACTACGACCAACACCGCAAACAGCAAGAAGCGTTGGCAGCCGACGCGCAAGACGAAGCCGAACTGAACGCCCTTGAAAACAAGATTAAGAGACGCCCTAAAAAATGAACGACACCAAACTAGGTAAAACCCTCTGGGCCATCGCCGATACCCTGCGCGGCGCGATGAATGCGGACGATTTCCGCGATTACATGCTGTCCTTTTTGTTCCTGCGCTACCTGTCGGACAATTACGAGACGGCAGCTAAAAAGGAACTCGGCAAAGACTACCCCACACCCGACGCCGACGACCGCCGTGTGCCGCTGGCATTGTGGTATGCCAACAACCCGGATGACATCACCGAGTTTGAGAAACAAATGCGCCGCAAAGTGCATTATGTGATCCAGCCGCAGCACCTTTGGAATAGCGTCGCCAACTTGGCACGCACCCAAAATGGCGAGCTGCTCAGCACCTTGCAGGCGGGTTTTAAATACATTGAAAACGAATCCTTCGAAAGCACCTTCAGCGGTTTGTTCTCGGAGATCAATCTTGGCTCGGATAAACTCGGTCGAAAATACGAAGATCGCAACGCCACACTGTGCCGCATCATTTCGGAGATTGCCAAAGGGCTGAATGAGTTCTCCACCGACATCGACGCGCTGGGTGATGCTTACGAATACCTGATCGGCCAGTTCGCCGCCGGCTCTGGCAAGAAGGCGGGCGAGTTTTACACCCCGCAGCAGATTTCGGACATTTTATCGGCCATTGTTACCCTGGATAGCCAGGAACCCGCCACGGGCAAAAAAGAACGGCTAGCCAGTGTGTTCGACTTCGCCTCTGGCTCTGGCTCGCTGCTGTTGAATGTGCGCAAACGCATGGGGCCACATGGCATTGGTAAGATTTACGGCCAGGAAAAGAACATCACCACCTACAACCTGGCGCGCATGAACATGCTGCTGCACGGCGTGAAAGATACCGAGTTTGAGATCTATCACGGCGATACGCTGGCCAATGATTGGGATATTCTGCGGGAACTGAACCCCGCCAAAAAACCCAGTTTCGACGCCATTGTCGCCAACCCGCCTTTCAGCTACCGCTGGGAACCCACGGAAGCCATGGGCGATGACGTGCGCTTTAAGAACTACGGGCTGGCACCCAAATCTGCCGCTGATTTTGCCTTTTTACTGCATGGCTTTCACTTCCTCAAAGATGAAGGTGTGATGGCGATTATTTTGCCGCATGGCGTGCTGTTCCGTGGCGGGGCCGAAGAGCGCATTCGTTCCAAGCTGCTGAAAGACGGCCATATCGACACCGTTATCGGCTTGCCTGCCAACCTGTTCTACTCCACGGGTATCCCGGTGTGCATTTTGGTGCTTAAGAAATGTAAAAAGCCCGATGACGTGCTATTCATAAACGCCGCTGAGCATTTTGAAAAGGGCAAGCGACAGAATCAACTAAGCGAAGAGCACATCGCTAAGATTATTGAGACCTATCAATTCCGCAATGAAGAGGAGCGCTACTCACGCCGGGTAGAAATGGTTGAAATCGAAAAGAATGATTTCAATCTCAACATTTCCCGCTACATCAGCACGGCGGTAGCAGAACAGGAAATAGACCTTAAAGCAGTTAATGCAGAGTTAGTCACGCTGGAGAAAACCATTGAGGATGCACGGGATAAACATAATGCATTTCTTAAAGAACTTGGTTTATCACCATTACCGTGAATATTGAAGCACTGTTAGTTGTTGGTACTCGAGCGCAAAAATTTTTATGTGCTAATTGAGACTTTTCAACAGGATAACTTGACTAGAGCATTAAGCACAAATTGTTACACAGAGGATGGCTGATCAGACGCGATGTAACAGTCAATCAATGCCCTGACGAAATTCGGCGGCCTGGATAGCCAGTAAAATGTGTGAGTGCTTATCCCACTATCGCAGATCGCGACTCCGGTACGGCAAGCATACCGGAGTCGGAGTCAGGTGTAATTTGCGGGGGTGGGTTAAGTGCTCAAAGTTGTCTTTTGTCTTCCTACAGAGGACTTTCACATCATAAGTTCATGCCCATGCTGAGCGTACAAAACAGGTTCAAATCGTTCGCTTCGCTCACTGGGACGGGCTAAAGCCCGCTCCTTCACTAAACGTTAAATTGCTATACGAGCCCTTCTTGACTACAATGTATTACAGTGTTTTGGTTGAGAGAGGTATCAGCATGAGTGTTACCACAGTTCGCTTACAGGCAGAGGTTGAGCATCAGTTGGACGCTATTGCGAGCAGGCTTCATCGGAGCAAAGGATGGGTGATCAACCAAGCCTTATCGGAATACATTGATAAGCAGAATTTACAGCAAGAACGTTGGAAACAAACTTTGGCTGCGATGGAGTCAGCTGCTCAAGGAAAAGTGGTTGACGCCAGTGAAGTACACAACTGGTTAAGCAGTTGGGGTACAGAAAAAGAACAGGATGCGCCGGGGTCTGGTAAGTGAAGCTAGTCTATACCAATGATGCAATCGAAGATTTAAAGCGTTTGCGGGAGTTTATTGCAGTTCATAATCCAACTGCAGCTAGCAAAATAGCGGCAGAATTGATCGCAAAAATGGAGTTGTTGCCAGCATTCCCAAGGATGGGGACGCCGGTTCAGATGGCTCCAGTCCCAGATATCATCCGTGATATGGTTTTTGGAAAATATGTTGTTCGCTATTCTGTTCACGCCAGTGCAGTCATTGTCCTTCGAGTATGGCATGAGCTTGAAAATGAGCGATAGTCAGTTAACAAGTTGTTCACTCAAAGCGACCTATCTCCGCCACAATCTAGCGTCACAGCAACCAAAAGTGCCAATCCCACTATCGCAGATTGCGACTCCGGTACGACAAGCATACCGGAGTCGGAGTCAGGTGTAATTTGCGGGGGTGGGTTTAGGGCTCAAAGTTGTCTTTCTCCGCTACAAATCAGTCGTCACATCAACTAAAAGTGCCAATCCCACTATCGCAGGTTGCGACTCCGGTACGGCAAGCATACCGGAGTCGGAGCTCGGTTATGGTTAACCTGGGTGATGTTCTGCCACTAACACTGGCAAATGCAGTTACTTCACAACAATACTGCCATGTTTGCTTTGGGAATAAAGGGTATAGGGTAAGGCCACGGTATCGGCGACTAGCGAGAAACTGCTATTAGTCGGCAGCAAAAAACCAGACCTGGCTAATCAGGCCTGCCTGGACCTCATAGACCACTGCTACCTCATAAGGTTCGTCCCGTAGCCCGGTCACCCGTTCATGGTCGATGACTTTATTGCCAACAACCTGCCGGCTTAGTACTGCCGCCTGCAACTTTGGCAGGGTAAAACGCTCGGTAGCATAGAAGTGTGCCAGTGCCTCGCGCCCCTGCAAACTGGGTGCACTGGCCGGCATGCGGTAAATCCGCACATCCAGCGCATAACAGGCAATAAACTCGGCCAGATTATGCTGATTGTAAGCGGCGAGTTGCCGCGCCACCGGTTCAACGACTGACATAGAGCACCAGTATCGCCAGCGCACTAAGCAACAACACGCTAAAGGTCAGCACCATGCCGATAACCCGGAATTTAAGCGGCTCAGGTTCCTGACTCACCCCATAAGCATGGCTTAAACGACCGAGCAGTAATAATGCGCCCAGCAGGTGCAACCAAAGCCCGGCCAAACCGCTATATTCGGTCAGAAATAACAGCAACAGCACAAAAGGTGTGTACTCGGCAAAATTGGCCTGAACCCGCATCGCCCGTTGCAGTGCACTATGGCCTCCCGAGCCTAATGCCACCTGTAAGCGACGGCGCTGCCGGATCACCGCCACACTTAATACCACAAACAGCACCGCCAGTAAGGCGGCATAGACTGCTGTAATCATAATTTCGCGACTCCCGCAACGTAGAGGTTATTCAGCATAGAACTCTGCTGCCAGTTGTTGTTTAAATTCGGCGCTTTGTTGCTGACAATAGGCAAAGGTTTGCTCCAGAATGGCGGTTTCCAGCTGGCCTTGCTGTTTTAAATTAAAGGCCTGCACAATTAACCGGGTAATTGCCGGCTTTTGTTCCTCACCTATAATCACCGCTTTAAAGTTACTCAGGGTCAGCGGTTGGCCATCCAACAGCGCAAAGCTTTGCACTACGGTGGTAGTCATATCACCACAGGCGGTAAGGTGCGTTGGGGTATTCCCCTCTTCTTCGAAAAACGAATACTCGCGATTCAGCTCAACCGCACTAAAGCTGGCACAGCGCTGACTTACCTGCGCCATAACGGCGGTTTCGCTGACACCTTGTTGCCATAAACCAAAAGCCTGCTCCGCCATTTGATACAGGGTGCTGCCCGGCAGTAAGCCCAGATTATTGGCCGTCAGGTTAAACGGATAACCCATTTGATACCACACAGAGGTACCGTGCACTGCCGCCGGCACCTGTAATTGACATTGTAACTCTGCCGAAACAGCCTGCGCCTTACCCACAGCACAGAATAACCCGGCACTTAACAAGGCCAGTACCACAGCTTTACTCATAGCGCGCCCCTGAATGTTGATAAGCTGTTAACCACTATACAACGGCTAATAAGCATTGCAAGATACTAGCGCTGATCCAAACTGACGCTGGCGAGTACCGTCGCCGGCTGGGTTAGCGGTAAGGCTAAAATGGCTCCGGCTGCCGATTGTGGGAAAATACCGGTCAGCGCAGTAAAATTGACCTGATGGCTAACCAGAACCAGCGGCATCTCGCTGGCCTTGGCAAAGAAGTCCAGCAGGGCCTGAGTTTGCTGCTGGCCATCACCGCGCCCGGCAAAAAATGAATTCAGCGCCGGCAGCGGTTGCACCGGCGCTATCGCCATCAACTGCGCCGTTTCCAGGCAACGGCACCACTGGCTGCTATAAAGCCGGATGTCACCACTGTACTGCTGGCGTAATTTTTGCCCCCAGGCTTTAGCTTGCTGCCGCCCCTGTTGATTCAAATTGCGCTGTGTCTGACAGTCCTGTAACTGAAAACCGGCCGGATCACCGGTACCCGGCGCCAGGGCATGCCGTAGCATTAGTACCGCCTTGCCCTCACGCCAGGCCTGCCAGGCCGCATCATCGGCCATAGCAGCGGTCGAGAGCAGCAATAACCAGCAACAGAATAATGATCGCATCGCAAGATTCCGCTATAACATACTTATCTGATACGACAAGGTGCAGGAGAAAGATTACCGCTATGCGGCGAAAAGTATTGCTAAGTATGCTGGGCGCTATCCTGGTGCTGGCTTTTTACTTCTGGCCCAGCAGCCACTATCCGGCACACTTTATCGAGCCGCACCCGGTACTGGCAGAATAAATTTTCAACATTAATTGGCAGTTCAGCTCCGATATACCAAACTGGATATTAATCTGGTTTGCACAAGGACGTTCAATGCAAAGACGCACCGCTGCTGTTACAACTGTCTCACTGTTCTTACTGCTGTTACTTGGCTTGTATCAACTGGCGTCATCACGGCAGTATCAGCTGTTTGGCGAGCTGATCGCCCGGGTAGAAACAGAACAGCCGTTAATTGCCCTCACCTTTGACGATGGCCCCTCTGAGCGTTACACCGCCGAAGTGGTTGAATTGCTGGCTCGCTATCAGGTGCCGGCTACTTTTTTTGTCACCGGCCATGAACTCGCGCGCTATCCGGAGCAAGGCCGCTTACTGGTGCAGGCCGGGCATCAGTTAGGCAATCATAGTTACACCCATAAGCGTATGTTACTGGTATCACCGGCTACCGTAGCGTCAGAAGTGGAGCGCACCGATCAGCAAATCCGGCAGGCCGGTTTTACCGACGAGATCCTGTTTCGGCCACCTTACGGCAAAAAACTGTTTACCCTGCCCTGGTATCTTAGCCAGCAACAACGCAAAACCATAATGTGGGATTTAGAGCCAGAGTCCGAGCCAAAGCTGGCAGCGGATCCCCAAGCGCTGGCGGCGGCGGTGATTGCCAACGCCCGCCCCGGTAGTATTATCCTGTTACATGTAATGTACCAAAGCCGGCAAAGTTCGCGCGAGGCACTGCCGCTCATTATCGAGGGACTGCAGGCGAAAGGTTATCGCTTTGTTACTGTCAGTGAGCTATTGCAAAGCCGCAATCTGCAATAACCGCCACGGTTAACCCATAAGTTATAGTGACTAGGCAAAGCCATAAAGTCGCGTTAAACTCAATTTACTAATGTTTTCGTAGGGATGCGGCTATGCCGTCAGTTGGACGCATCAGTTCTCAGCTCGGTTTACAACTGGCGCTGATGCTAGCTTGGGTACTGCTTTATCAGAGTGCGGAGTTGCTGGAGTACAGCCCCCATGCCAGCTTATGGTATCCGCCGGCTGCGTTGAGTTTTGCCGCCTTAACCCTATTTGGTTTAAGAGCCTTCCCGGCTTTGTTACTGGTTTGCTTCCTGATGAGCGTCTGGCATTTTCAGCGCTATCATCCGGCCGAGCAGATCCCTTACGCTGCAGCTATCTTGCCAGCGATGGCGCATGGCATGAGCTACCTGCTGGGCGCCCTATTGTTGCGCATCCTGATCCAAAGTGGCCGGGTTAATTACTCCGGCACTCTGGTTGCTTATTTGATCCTGGCGGCGATTGCCGCCTTGCTTGCCGCTTACAGCGGTGCCTGGTCTTTACAGCTGGCCGGTGTCATTGAACAGAGTGAGCGCCTGGCGATCTGGCTGGGTTGGTGGATTGGCGATCTGGTGGCTATTTTGTCACTGAGCCCGTTTCTCGTACTGCTACTTGATCGCTTTACCGGTAAAACTATTGCTGCACAGGCGCCCTGGTTGCTGCAACATGGTCATGGCCCCCGACACAGCTTCCTGCTAAAACTCGTCCTGTGTCTGTTGCTACTCACCTTTAGCATGTTGCTGGCCCATCAGGTTCGGGCGCAGGAAATTACCTTTCTGATCCTGTTCTTAAGTTTACCGGCGATGTGGCTGGTTTATACCGAATCAATTTGGCGCAGCTTTAGCGGCCTGGCGGTGATCAGTCTGGCGATTGTGTTACTGACAGCCTTACTGGAGCTGGATAGTTATGCCGCCATTTATCAATTTACCATTGCGATGATCGCGGTTGCCATGCTGTATGGCACTGCAGTGCCCTTATTGCAGAATACCAATCAACAGTTACAACGCAGCCTGCATACCGATCCGCTAACCGGCGTGCTAAGTCGGCAAGGCTTTATCGAGCAGGCCAATTTACTGTTAGGCCGGGCCGGGCGTCGCAAAGATAAAGTCTGTTTAGCGGTGCTGGATCTGGACCATTTTAAACAGGTGAATGATTTACTGGGGCACCAGATCGGTGATGAAGTGCTACAGCAGGTATGCCAAACCTTACAGCGCCAGTTGCGACAGCAGGATCTGCTGGGGCGTTTCGGCGGGGATGAGCTAATGCTATTGTTACCCGATACCGATACCCGCGAAGCCAGCAAAATCTGTGAACGTTTGCGCCTTAGTATCGAACAGTTGCATATCGCAGCCGCCGGACAACAGGTTACTGCCAGCTTCGGTATCTGTGAACAGCAAAGCGATGAAAGCTTTAACCAATTGTTCGCCCGGGCTGACAAAACCTTAATGCAGGCAAAGCAACGTGGCCGCAACCGCATTGAAACCATTTTGGCGGATCAGTCCGCTACTGATTAAAGGAAATCCCGCTATGTCCTATGCAAAAACCTACCCACTCTGGCTTGCTGCCCTGGTGTTAAGCGGCTGTAGTAGTCTGGATCAGGCCGGCTGTATCAATGCGGACTGGCGCACCCTGGGTTTTGAAGATGGCATTAAAGGCCGCAACGAAAGTCAGATCCGGCAATACCGGCAAGACTGTGCCAAACATGGCATCACGCCGGATCTGGATGCCTACCGCGCCGGACATTTTGAGGGTTCAGCACAGTTTTGTACCGCCAAAAATGGCTTTGCCCAGGGCAGTGGCAATCACAGTTATCAGAACAGTTGTCCGGCCGAATTTGCCAGTGCCTTTACGGCCGGTTATCGCGATGGTCAGACCCTCTATCAGGCCAGAAGCCAGTTAGATGGCGCGCGCAGCGAATTACGCAAAGTGCAGCAGGAACTGCAACAACTGGAAAAAACCATTAGTCAGTTAAATGAGCAGTTGGTTGCCGATGGTCTGAGCCGCGAGCAACGGATTAAGATCCGCGATGAGTTAGCCAAACTAAATGAAAGCCTGGGACAGGCCAATCTGGTGAGAGATGAGCTGGCGGCGGCTATCATCGTCTATCAGAACGAATTTAGCCGCCTGCAACAACACTTTAGTTACTGAAACCTTTTGAAAATCTAGTACTCACGCACCACCCGGGCAGCCAGACTGGCATTTTCCAGCTTTAGCTGTACCGGCTGACGCAGGATAATTTTCCCTTCCACACGCGAGTCGGCACTGATGGTCAGAGTCGGCTGGTTGCTGTCATCTTTACCAAACCAACCGCTTTGACGTTTGCGCTCAGCATAGATCAGGTCGCCCTTTACCACTGTCCCTGCCAGCAAACTGATATTACCGTTTACGGTTTGCAGCTTGCCACCGACTTCGCTGCCACTGAGGCGGATACTGCCATTGACCGTACTAATATCGGCTTTAATGGTCGAGCCAGCCGCCGTTTCAATACTGCCGTTCACTGTGCTTAAACCGCGTTGTACCGTTAAATTTTGCGCCGCTTTAATACTGCCATTCACTGTTTCGGCACTGTCAATCTGTACCTGCTCCGCCAGACGGATGCTGCCATTAACGGTAGAGACTTTGCCCGCCCGGCTTTGTTCATTCAGGCTAATACTGCCATTTACCCGCGAAATATCACCTTGCTGCGCCGTACCCTGATAACTACTGTTGGTTTTTTCCGCGGCGTCGACCACGACAATGCAGCCACTTAACAGACCACTTAACACTAATACCGGCACTAACCATAGTTTTTTATTTTTTACGTTATGCATTTTATTATTCGCCTCTGTTTTAAGCTTGTTGATTGCTATCAACCGGTTAATGCAAATTTATGGCCAAAATTTATAGCAAGTAAAAACAGATGCTTATACTGCACCAACTCAGCAGGCTGCCAGGTCAAAACCACTATTTAGTAAAAATCACCAAGTTTTAGCCAGCTTATAACCACTCCAGCCGCCGCTCTGGCCAATACATCACGGCACTGCGACTTTGCAGCAGCGGCAATAATGCCGGTTCCTGTTCGGCAATCACGGTTTTAGCAAACTGACAAAAAAACGCGGCCTTTAACTCAGCGCGGCGCCGGTCAATACCGGCCTGTTGATAAGGTACCGAGGCCAGCAGTAATACGCCGTCTGCCGGGATCCGCTGCTGCTTAATATTATTGAGGATGATCGCGGCGGCCTTTTTCACCGGCTGCGACAGGTCCGGGCTAAAGGGGCCGATAATAAGGGCAATATTAGGCACATGCAAAAAATCAAAGCCTCGCCCCAGACAGAGCATCCACTCCCGATGCTCAATATCCAGCTGCCGCCGTTGTTGCCGCTGCAAGGCGCTGTGCCGCAAATTACCAAGCAACAGCGGTAGTAAATCGCGCTGCATCGCCGCTGGCAATAACGGGCAGAGCTGTTGCAACAAGGCCGGTAACTGCGGACTCAGGTCCGGACTGTACTGGCTTAAATCCAGCATCCGGCCAGTACTGCCATGCAATACCAGCGCGTCGCTGTCGGTTTCAAAACCAACTACCAGCGCATAACACTGCTCACTGGCGGCAAAAATGCTCTGTAGCTGGTCGCGGATCTGCAGCGCTTGCGCCAGTGCGGCATCACGATCATGTTGAAAGCCGGCACAGCCGCGCTCTCTGGCACCGGCTGAGAAATGATAGCTAATCAGTACCAGCACCGGCCTGCCTTGCGCCAGCGCCTGATTGATATCATCACACAGCAAATCGCCCAGATACGGCCAGCCGAGGTTAAAAATGCCACCCAAATTGCGGTAGGGCTGAATAATCCCCAGCGGCGTTTGGGTAGCATGCGGCAAATGGATCCGGCCATCCATACATTTTAGCGCAATAATTTTAGTCGGATGCTGCGCCAAATAGGCCTCGCGGGCAGCGGTGCCGGCAATAAAGGCCGCACTATGCCGGCTGGCTAACTGCTCCAGCCAGCTTAGCCGGTCTGTAAAGGGTTGTTGATGCAGCTCTGGGGTAGCGTCTGACATAGGGCATCCGTTAAGTTAAGCTGCATTAACCATAACAGAAAAATTGCAGGGCTTGTTGGCGCTTGCTGCTGCAACTTTAGTCGAGGTACTGCGTTTGTCACTACCCGTTTTGGCTAACTGGGCAATAGCCAGATTTTATGGCAGGCTAGTGTTGAATGTTGAATGTTGAATGTTGAATGTTGAATGTTGAGTGTTGAGTGTAAGAATAATTGGCTTGGATTTTTTTAAAAGGAAGGCGGTAATGCGTAGTAGTTTGTCATTGTTCGTTGCAGTACTGGGTTTAGCGGCCTGCGGTAAGCCCGCCCCTGAACCGGAGTTAACGGCACGTTTTACATCGGAACAGCAGCAGTTGCTGCAGCAGGGCAGCCTGCGTGCCCGCAGTTGCGCGGCGTGCCATGGCGCTAATGGTATCTCGCGCCAGGCGTTATACCCCAGTCTGGCTGGCTTACCAGAAGCACAGCTGACTGAGGCATTGCTGCAATATCGCGATGGCAGTCGCAAACATGCGTTAATGAGCCCGCAGGCGCGCGGCCTGACCGATGACGATATTGCGCTGCTCGCCGCTTATTATGCGCTGTTGCCCAGCCCTAGTCAGCCATAAACAGCGCCAGCAAGTCCTCGGCATTCCCCTGCCATAGCTGGCCCTTGCCGCTGCTAAGCAGTTGATCGGCCAGTCCCTGCTTGTATTGCTGCAGTTGTTGGACTTTTTCTTCTACCGTATTGCGGGCAATCAGTTTGTACACAAAGACCGCTTTATCCTGGCCGATGCGGTGGGCGCGGTCGGTGGCCTGATTTTCTGCCGCCGGGTTCCACCAGGGATCATAATGGATCACGGTGTCGGCAGCCGTCAGGTTCAGGCCGGTACCACCGGCTTTTAAACTGATTAAAAAGACTTCTGTTTCACCCCGTTGAAAGGCATCAATTTGTTGCTGCCGGTTTTTGGTCTGGCCGGTTAACTTACTGTAACTGATGCCGAGAAATTGCAGCTCTTGCTCAATCAGGTGCAGCATGCTGGCAAACTGGCTGAATAACAGTACCCGCCGGCCTTCTTCAATCATTTCCGGCAGATTCTCCCGCAACCAACTGAGCTTGGCGTTATGCCGCACCAGCTGCGCCTGCTCGATCGGTACCAGACGGGCATCACAGCAGGCCTGACGCAGTTTCAGCAAGGCATCCAGAAATTCGATCTGGCTGGCGGCAACGCCTTTACGCAGAAACAGCTCCCGCACCTTGGTTTCCATAATCAAGCGGATACTTTCATACAGGTTGCGCTGATCGGCTTCCAGCTCCAGCAGCTGAACAATTTCGGTCTTCTCGGGCAACTCCGCGGCTACCTGACGTTTGGTGCGGCGCAGCATAAAAGGAGCCACTTTTTGTTTTAATGCCTGTGCCCGCTCGGTATCGGCATGTTTCTCAATCGGTTTGCGATATACCTGGGTAAAGTGGGCTTCGGTGCCAAGCAGCCCCGGCAATACAAAGTCAAACAGTGACTTTAATTCGCCCAGATGATTTTCCAGCGGCGTGCCCGACAAGGCCAGGCTAAAGTCGCGTTTTAACGCCCGCACGCTCTGCGCGGCCTGACTGCCGGCATTTTTAATATGCTGGGCTTCATCCAGCACCACCACACTAAAAGCGCGCTGCCGGTACAGCGGCAGATCCCGCACCAGCAGCGGATAGCTGGTCACCAGCACATCGAACTCTGCCAGTTGCTCAAATAAAGGCCGGCGTTTGGCACCGTAAATTTGCAGTACCCGCAGCGCTGGGGTAAAACGCGCCGCTTCATTCTGCCAGTTGCCGAGGAGTGAGGTCGGGCAAACAATCAGCGCCGGCTGGGTTAAACGCCCCTGCTGCTTTTCATGCAACAAGAAACTTAAGGTTTGCAGGGTTTTACCCAGGCCCATATCGTCGGCCAGAATGCCGCCCAGGCCAAAGTGGCGTAAAAACACCAGCCAGTTCAAACCCTGCTGCTGATAGCTGCGCAGTGTCGCCTGCAAACCTGTTGGCAGCGGCACTTCACTAATACCCTGAAAATTGTGTAACTGCTCATTCAGACGCTGCAGGCGGTTGGCATTCAGATACTGAATCTCCGCCGCACCGGGTGGCGGCAGGATCGCGGCTTTATAGTCCGGTAACTCTAGCGTTAGCGGCGATTTCTGTAAGTTCAGCAGCTCAACGATGGTATCAATCAGCGGCTGAATTAACGCCATCGGGATCGCCAGTTTGCCCTGCGGCAGACTCAGCCAGATGGTTTCACCGGCGGTGGGCAGGCCATAATGCCGCAGATACTGACTAATTAACGGTAATAACGGCACCTGCTGACCACTGACATCGACCTGGATCGCCAGCTCAAAACCGCTTTGTTTACCGTCACTGACCTGTAAATAGGGCTTGGCATCCAGAATTTGCAGATTAAAGTCACTGTCCTGCTCAATGCGCCAGCCTTGCTGCCGCAGTTCGGGCAAGGCTTCCAGCAACGGTTGCCATAGCTCTGGATTATCCGGCCCTTCCCCTATTGAGAAGGCGCTTAGCGTATTCGCCGGTGCCGGCAGTTCACAACTGACCAGCCCCAGTGCCAGCAACTGCTCTAAAGCGGCCACTTCCACGCCACGCTGGCGTAGCACAAAGATACTTTGCGCCGCCGTTACGATCTCGGTTTGCCGCTGCTGTAAATTCAGCGGCAGCCGGTGGGCACCATAATCAAAGGCCAGAATAGCGACGGGTCTGGCCGGCATTTTCGGTTGTTGCACCCGCATTTGCAGTGCCAACACCGGTACCGGTGCCACATCCAGCTGACTGGCGGCTGCGCCCTCCGGCAGCGGTAAGGTGACTGCCGGGAATAGCTTTTGCAGCTGGCCCAGCCGCTGGGTTAGCTGTGCCGGCGGGATCAGTGGCATCTTACTCAGTAGCTTTAACTCGCGCCCCGTTAATGCCGTATCCAGCGGGCCCAGTTCATAATGATCGGTATTGATAAAACAGGGGGGGTCAGTAAAGATTGGCTGGTTCGCCTCGTCTTCTGCGATCTGACACTGCAGCCGTTGTCCACCACTGCTGGCCTGCCAGCTCAGTTGCAGCGGTCGCGCCTCCTGCCAGCTTAAGGGTTGCCGGGCCTCGCCAAAATAGCAGCGGCCGGTTGCCAGAAACGCCTGTAACAACTCATAACCCCAGCGGCCCTCAAGCAAATGCTGATCCTGTTGATTGTGGGAGCGGAATAACGTCAACAGGCGGTAGTCTTCTTCGGCCAGCCAGCTTGGCGGCTGTGGCGCGACCAGATCGTACTTACCCAAAGGCTGGCCTTTACTGTAGCCGCCTTTTTTCAGCACCTTGACCCGTCGCGGATAGAGCTGCAAACCACTTTGGCCATAACTCAGTAAATACAGGATACTCTCTTCGCTGCTGGCAGCATCAGGTTCACGTACTCTGGCCACTTCAGCAAACCAGTTATCCAGCTGCAACAACGGCATTTGTTTGATCCGCAGTTGCTGCTGCGCATAATCGCGCTTTAAGCGCAGCAGCACGGCCAGCACATGCTTACAGCGGCCGCCGACCGGGCAACTGCAGCTATCTTCTAACTGCCAATGCCCTTGTTGTTCACGCAGACTGATTTTTTGCCGGTAAGGGGCAAAACCGGCGCCCCACACCTGGGCGCTGATTTGACTCAGATCGTCGTTGTATTCCAGTTTCAGCACTTTACCGGCCTGCAGATAAGCGCGGGCACGATGGACCGTCGCCGGATCAAACCACTGCAGCAGTTTGGCATCCGACAATGGAAAATTGGTATCAACAGGATCTTGCTCAGACACGTTTTTCTCGGCGTAACACAACAGGCAAAAGACCTATGCTACCGTAAAGGCAGCACAGACCAAAGCCTAAATAAGCAGAAATCAGAAAAAGTAGGTCAGTTGCAGCGCAAGATAATCATCACGACGCAACCAGAACAGCGCATCTTGCGGGTTATTACTCTGAAATAGCCAACCGTTCAGGCTTAACCGCAGGCTGTCAGTCAGGCGCAGGGCGCCCTCCAGCTTGATGCTGCGGCTTTGTCGCTGATCCAGATCCTGCAGCACGCCAAATAAAAACTCGGTGCCGGCAATATCATTCAGCGCCAGCCGCCAACCGAAGAACAGATCATTCTGCCCCGGCAGGGTCGCGGCCTTGCCGCGGCTATCGTACTGATATTCGGCAATCCAGCCCAGATCCCAGCTTTGCCCAAAGACGCCGACCCGGGTGTATTCAAAACCACCGGTGGCGGCAACATAGTCAAAAGGCCCACTACGGCGGTAAATCGACTCCAGCTTCCAGAGCCAGTCGCCCTGCACCCATGACAAATCCAGTCCGTACTGCTCCATCTGGTAATAAAGTGGTCGTAACCCGGCGTTTGCGGTAGGTACTAAAACCGGCTCGCGGTTATTACCACTAAAAAAACTCAGCCCCAGATCCAAACCGGCAAAGCGCTGGCTATAGCGCAAGGCAAAGTCCAGATTGTGTTTACCGGAGCTGGATTCATACCAGGCCAGGTCATGGTTTACCGGCAGCGGCGGACTAAGCCGGCCCTGTGGTGAGGGAAATAAGCGCTCGCGAAAATACGGCAGTACAAACAGATCCAGGGTGCCGGCATTACCACTGCGTCTAAGCTGCAGCATCGGCTGCCCCAGTTTAGCTTCCAGTTCAACGCCGGCGACTAAATCGCTTTGATTCAGTACATCCACCAGATGTTGTGATTCGGTTACCCCCCAGAATAGCGTATCGATACCGGCTTTAAATTCCCAGCCATCACCGATATAGCGCCAGTAAGCCTGCTGCAGATCGACCAGGTTGCTGTCACTGTCAGCTCTGTGCCAGCGCAAATACGGCTCCAGATTAAGCTGATGCTTGCGACTGGCATCTTCATACGACCACAGTGCGCGATAACTTAACAGCTGCGGTGAGCGCTCGGCTGCTGCCAGGCCCCGGCTTGCAAAAAAACGTTGTTCAAAACCCAACTCCTGCTGCAAACGGCTGGTGCTACTGGCAACTTGTGGTGCCTGTGCTGGTGTTACTGCAGGAGACGGCGCAGGACGGGGTGTTGTTGCCACAGGTTTAGCCGGTTGTGCCGGAGGGCGGATTGGCTGCGGTACTGCCACGGCTACCTCAGGCTCCGGCGCCGTGGCAACGGGTTCAGGTTTAGCCGGTTGAGCAGCCGCTAAACGGGTCGGTAATTGTTGCTTCGCCAGTTCGCCGTAATACCATTGATGCGCCTGTTCCGCCGGAGTGGCCAGCATTTGCTCGCGGCTTGGCACCTTTAACTGAGCGCCTTTTAATAAATAATGCAAATTCTGGTCGCGAAAAGCGGCCGGGTTGTGCTGCCACAGCGCATAGATCACCTGCGGCATCGTTACTTGCTCATCGGGGCGCGCCGCCAGCGCCAGTCGCCAGAGTGTCGTATTGGCATCGACCGGCCCCAAGGTGGCAGCCTGGGCCGGCTGTTGTAATGCCCACGCCAGCAAAGCAATACAGCTAGTGCGACCTAACATCATCACTCCCTAGCGTGCCCGCTCTAAGGCAGCGACATCAAAGTCTGCTGCACTGCGGCCAGTATTAAAGCGGATGCTCTCCAGCAACAAGTCGGTACTTTTGCCGGTTTGCTGGTTTTGCATACTCAGCTTGTGAGCCCGCCAGAACTTATCCAGATACTGCCGGTAATCACTCAGCTCCAGAATTTTCAGCAGACTTTGTTTCTTATCGTAATACTCTGCACGCATCACGCGGTAATGTTGCTGATCTACCCAGACCAGAATTTTGCTGTAGCCAGAAAAACTGTCGGTTGGCGTTTGTTCAACCACATAGCAGGTCAGCTCAGCGCAGGGTTCATCGCGCAAATAGTTAAAACTGAATTTCTCCAGCTCAAAGGACGTCATATCTTCATAAGCAAACTCACTGGCCATAAAGGGCCCGGATTTATTGCGGCTGGCAATCCGCCGTGTCCGTTTTACACTGGGTAAATATAACCATTGGTCATCTTCAGCAGTGGGATGGGAATGGGTTAGAAAAGCCGAACCGCGCACATCCAGCGGCTCATCAAAAATGGTCAGGCTTTTATCACCATCGCCCTGCACTTCCAACGCCAGGGTACGCATGCGGCGCACACTTTCCCGGCCCTGAGCAGTGCGCAGCACCATCTGCAGTTCGCTTTCACTGTCACCCCAACCGCGGTCACGCGCCTTTTGCTCGGTGGCAATCGCCAGGCCTTTTTCAGCATCTGCCTGCGCCAGCGGTATGCACAGCAGGCTAACGGCCAGCAGCCAGCCTGTGACGCTGGCAAAACGACCCGGCTGTCGGCAGGCGTCAGATTGATTTTGTTGTGGCCGGACTAACATCGGCAGTTCTCCCTGTTTTGTCGAGCTTGAGTAAACAAGCGGGTAAAAAGAATAGATCAACCAGCAGGGCGATCAAAATAATCCCTGAGGTCAGCAGGCCCATATCGGAGTTAAGCCGGAAACCAGAAAACATCAGCACTGAAAAACCGGCTACCAGTACCAGCGTGGTAATACAGAGCGCCCGGCCAACACTGTGAAAAGCATAGCGCACTGCCTGCTCACTGTCCCGTCCTTCTTCGCGGGCATGGCGGTACTTACTGAGAAAATGTACAGTATCATCGACAATGATCCCCAGGCTCATGCTGGCCACGACCGACAATGCCAGGTTAATTTCCCCCACCAACAGCCCCCATAAACCAAAACCGATAACTGCCGGCACCAGATTCGGAATAATGCTGATCAGGCCAAGACGCCAGGAACGCAAACTGACTACCAATAAAATTGAGATTAGCAGTAAGGCTAACGGCAAGGTGGTTAACATTGACGCCATATTGCGCTCGCCGATATAGGCAAACATCAGGGCGGCACTGGCAGCGGTTAGCTGATAGTCCGGCCAGTTAGCGGCAAAATAAGCCAGCGCCCGCTGCTCCAGCGCAATTAATTCTTTGCTGCCAAGGTTATACAGTGTTGCGGTTAAACGGGTCGCGCTTTTATCGATATTCAATTGATTGTTCAGATCCAGGCCAAACGGCAAGGACATTTCATATAACAGTAAGTACTGCGCCGCCTCTGCTGCTGTTTCCGGCAGACGATAAAAGGCCGGGTCATCCTGATGCATATTTTTATTCAGCCGCTTCAGCACATCACTGAGCGTATTGACATGCATCACTTCCGGCTGCTCGGCTAACCAGTTGCTGAAGCGTTCCAGTGCCTGCAATAATTCCGGCTGATTAACAGCGCCGGCAACGCCACCATTAAACGCAAAATCAATGCTGGTAAAGCCACTGAGGTTTTGTTCCATAAAGTCATTCGCCTGCCGGAAACTGGTGCTGCTGGCAAAGTACTTATTCGGTTCGTCATTAATTTTGTTCAGGCTAAGCAGTGCAGAGCAAAGCAGCGTCAGCAGCACAAAGCCCCATAATACCGGGCGCTGACGCCGGATCACCAACTCTGCCAAGCGGTCCAGCATGGCCGAGCCTTGCGGTACCTTAGCGGCTTTAAGCGGCAATACACTCATCATAATCGGCAATAGGGTCAGGCTGAATACGCATGCCAGCATTACGCCAAGTGCGGTCAAGTTGCCCAGATCGCGCAAAATAGGCACTTCGGAGAAATTCAGTGTTAAGAAGCCAATGGCGGTGGTGACACTGGTAATCACTACCGGTTGCCAGTTACGCTGCAAACTATAGTGGATCGCCTGGGTTTTCGTTTTGCCCTCGCCGAGCGCAAACTGCATCGATGCTAGCAGGTGTACCGAATCAGCAACCGCCAGCGTCATCAGGATGGTTGGCACATTGACGGTCGCAGTGCTCATGAAAATCCCGAGCCAGCCGGCAATGCCCAGCGTGCTGGTTACCGTGACCAGAATAATCAGCAGGGTCGCCAATGCCGCCGCAACGGAGCGTAATAACAAGGCCAGTAACAGCACTATTGCCAATAACATAATCGGCACCAGGCTGCGGACATCCTGCTCAGCCTCAGAGGCAAAGGCATAATTCAGTGCCACGATACCGGTATGATAAAACTCAACCTGCGGGTAGCGCTCTGCGAACTGGGCAGATAACTCAGTGACAAAACTCCAGATCTCGGTAACCTGTTGCTGCTGCGTCGGCTCAGGTAATTGCATTGTGATATTGATTGCCGTCACGGCACCGTTGGGCGCAATCAGCCGCTTGACTAGGGTCGGTTCAGTAATGGCGACCTGACGGATCGCCGCCAGGTCGCTGGCAGAAAGTGGCTCGGCGGGCACCAGATCGGCCACGACCAGATCGTCGGCCTCGGCTGTGGTGTGCTGAAAATTACTCAGCGAGTCTACCCGGATCGAATAGGGCGTTTGCCAGGCAGCCTCGGTATATTCCTGTACTAACTGCAGTATCTCTGGTGTAAAGACGTCACCGCTGCGCGGGGCTATGCCGATCAGAATATTGTCGCTTTTGTTAAATTCCAGCTGCATCTGTTCAAAGGCTTGCAGCTGTGGATTATCTTTGGCAAAAAAGATCCGATAATCACCGCGGAAATACAACTGGCCCAGCCCGATGCTGCTTAATACGATAAAACAAAGCGATAGCGCCAGAATTAACCAGCGGCCGCGCAGGATCAGAGGCTGAACTGAAGCCATAGGGCGTACTCCATTACCGCTTACTCCATCTTTAAGAATGTGGTTAAAGTGTATATCGGAATTATCGGCCTGCCGCTGAAAAACTACAAAATTTCTGTTTGTTGAATGGCTTGCCACGGCTGGCCGGCGTCAACCGCCATTACACGCCCTAAAAACTTGCATTTATTTAACATTAAAATAAACTTTAACCAGGCGTAGCTTGCAGGGAGCAACGATGTCACTGGCGATTATCTACAGCCGGGCCCGCTATGGTCTGGCCGCCCCCTTGGTCACAGTAGAGGTGCACCTGAGTAATGGCTTACCGGCTTTTCAGCTGGTCGGCCTGCCGGAAACCTCGGTAAAAGAAGCCCGGGACCGGGTACGCAGCGCCCTGCTAAACAGTGGGTTTCAGTTTCCGGATAAACGTATTACCGTTAATCTGGCACCGGCTGACTTGCCGAAAGAAGGTGGCCGCTTTGACCTGGCGATTGCCCTGGGAATTATCGTCGCGTCTGGCCAACTCCCAGAAAAATGCAGCGATCACTTCGAATTTTGTGGCGAACTGGCGCTATCCGGCGAAATAAGACCGATCCTTGGCGAGATCCCGCTGGCGATTGCCAGCCGCGACGCCGGCCGTGCCGCCATCCTGCCAATGAGCAATGCGCAGCAAGCACAGCTGATCCCGGATGCGGCGGTGCATGGCGCTACCCATCTGCTGCAGGTACATAGCTTCTTACTGGCGCAGCAAGCCCTGCCACCGATACCGCCATTACCGGTACGACAACGTCACGCACTGCCGGATCTGGCCGATGTTAAAGGCCAGCAGCAGGCGAAACGGGTGCTGGAGCTGGCCGCTGCCGGTGAGCATAATTTACTGATGTTTGGCCCGCCCGGTACCGGTAAATCAATGCTGGCACAGCGCTTGGCCGGGATCTTACCGCCCTTAACCGAGCAGGAAGCCCTGGCCGCAGCTGCCGTGTATTCCATCGCCGGTATTGCCCGCGATCATCAGGATTGGCAACAAAGGCCTTTTCGGGCGCCGCATCATACCGCCTCGGCTGTAGCTCTGGTTGGGGGTGGCTCAGTGCCAAGGCCCGGCGAAATTTCGTTGGCACAGCACGGCGTGCTGTTTCTCGACGAACTGACCGAATTTCCGCGCAAGGTGCTGGATGTACTAAGAGAGCCACTGGAAACCGGCAAAATTCACGTGTCGCGGGCGGCGCGTCAGGCGGAGTTTCCGGCACAGTTTCAACTGGTGGCGGCACTGAACCCGAGTCCGACCGGTCATCACGAAGATGGCCGCGCTAATCATGGCGAAATCCTGCGCTATCTGAACCGCCTGTCAGGCCCGTTTTTAGAACGTATTGAATTGCAAATCGAGGTGCCGTTGTTGCCGGCTGGAAGCCTGAGTCAACCGCAAGCCGAAGAGAGCAGCAAGGTAGTACAACAGCGGGTGCTGGCGGCGCGAAACCTACAGCTGAACCGCCAGGGTAAAGCCAATGCCCGTTTGCAGGGGCAGGAGCTGGACCAGTTTTGCCGACTTGGCCAAAGCGATGCCGATTTCCTCGAGCACACCCTGTTAAAGCTGAAACTTTCGGCCCGTACCTACCACAAGCTGTTAAAAGTTAGCCGTACTATCGCCGATTTACAGCACAGTAGCAGGATCGAACGCCCCCATTTGCTGGAGGCGCTCAGTTACCGGGCACTGGACCGCTTATTACAATACCTGAAACAATAAGCCCTGCACCGCGGACTTACTGAATACCACGCTGTAATTTCCATTTCAGGGTCTGGCCACCGAAAAATGGCACTATCGGATTACCGTTTGGCAGCATAATTTCGGCCGGCACCTGCCATTCCTGTTGTACCAGCGTAATAGTGCCGCTGTTGCGCGGTAAACCATAGAAATCCGCACCATAATGGCTGGCAAAGGCTTCCAGCTTATCGAGGCAGCCCAGCTCGTCAAACACCTGCGCATATAACTCGATCGCGCTATGCGCGCTGTAGCAGCCGGCACAGCCGCAGGCCGATTCTTTACGGTGCTTTTCATGAGGCGCCGAGTCGGTACCGAGGAAAAACTTGGCTGAACCGCTTGCCACCGCAGCCCGCAGCGCTTCCTGATGGGTGCGGCGTTTTAATACCGGCAAGCAGTAGTTATGCGGCCGGATGCCGCCGACTAACATATCGTTGCGGTTTAACAGTAAATGCTGTGGTGTAATAGTCGCCGCCACATTAGCTGAGGCTTCGGCGACAAAGCTGGCGGCGTCAGCAGTAGTAATATGCTCAAACACCACCTTTAGTGACGGCAAGCGGGCAACGATATGCTGCAAATAGCGATCAATAAATACTTTCTCACGGTCAAAGATATCAATCTCGTGATCAGTCACTTCGCCGTGGAT
The DNA here is from genome assembly GCF_001704375.1 of Alishewanella sp. HH-ZS. NCBI lineage: Bacteria > Pseudomonadati > Pseudomonadota > Gammaproteobacteria > Alteromonadales > Alteromonadaceae > Alishewanella > Alishewanella sp. HH-ZS. The sequence goes on from NZ_LZEJ01000013.1 coordinate 57,775, forward strand.
CAGCAGCAACATACCCGCTTCGGCCATTGCCTCAAATACCGGGTATAAGGCATCCAGTGCCGCGACACCTGAGCTGGAGTTTGTCGTCGCACCGGCCGGATATAACTTAGCCGCCACGACCCCTGCCGCTTTGGCTTGCTGAATATCGGCTTTGCTGGTTTTGTCGGTTAAATATAAGGTGACCAGCGGCTCAAAGCGGCTACCGGCCGGGCGCGCCGCCAGAATACGTTCGCGGTAGGCGACTGCCATCTCGGCCGTAGTGACCGGCGGCACTAAATTGGGCATCACGATAGCGCGTTGAAACACCCGTGCCGTGGCCGGTACGGTTTCCAGTAACATATCGCCATCACGAAAATGCAGGTGCCAATCATCAGGGGTTTGCAGCGTTAAAGTCGTCATCGGTAAGCTCCGGCCGGCTGGAAAAGTTGCGCTATGATAGCAGGGATAGCGCAGCGACGAAATTACTGCCCGGGCTTTTTCAGTGGCAGCCGGGTCTGCTACACTGACTGACAGTATGTGCCATAAGATAAACCCAAATGTAAGCCAGGTTGCGATGGCAGCCGATTAGGAAAACCGACCATGTCTGATTTTGACCTTGATTTAGATCACCTGGATTTTGATGCTGCCGAAGACTCTGTCGCGGCTCAGCTAGCGGCCGCTGCCGCAGCACCGGCCGAACCACAATTTGGCGACGACGACGACGAGTGCAGCGGCGGCGCCTGTAAAATTTAACGGCGTAACGCCCTGGCCCAGAGTAAAGACGCCAGAATACAGAGAGTACCGGCCAGCATCAGCAGCGAGAATGGCAATGCCGTGCCGGTATACAGCAAGCCCAATAAGGGACCAGCCAGCGCGCCACTACCAAAACGCAGGGTGCCAATTACTGCCGTCGCCGTGCCGCTGTGCTGTGGAAACTGCATCAGGATCAGCGCATCGGCATTGGTCGCAATCAGGCCTAAACTGGCCATTAAGGGTGCAATACTGGCGACGGTATACCACAGCCCCAGCCCGGCAGCATTGACGCCGCTAAGCGTGGTCGCCGCCAACAGCGCCAGCACTAATCCCAGTGTCAGCATCCGCTGTGGCCCGAGGCGGGTCACCAGGCGACTATTAATATAATTCGCCAACATCAACGACGACACATTCAGGCCAAACAACAGCGCGAATAACTGCTCGCTGACACCAAAATAACTGATATAGACAAAAGATACCGCCGTGAGAAAGGTAAAAAAGCTAAAGGACGCAAACATCGAAATGGCGATAAAAGGCCAGGCTGAGCGGTTAGCAAACACCTGCTGATAGCCACTGAAAAATGCCGGCCGGGCGCTATTGCCACTTTGTTGCTTAATCTCTGGTAAAAAGTGCCAGCACAGCAACAGCATAATGGCGGCATACAATGCCAGCAACGAAAAGATATGCTGCCAATGGCTGACATACATCACGCCGCTGCCAATTGCAGGTGCAATCAGCGGCGCCAGCATCATAATCATCGACACATAAGACATACCCTTAGCAGTATGCTGTTGGTAAAGATGCCGCACTATACCGGGGATCACCACTGTGGCTGCCGCACCACAAAATGCCTGTAACGCACGCCAAAGCAAGAAACCTTCGATACTGCTTACCAGACTCAGCGCCACACTGGCGCCCAGAAAGCCGGTTAAGCCAAACAGCGCCAGTGGACGGCGCCCGAGCATATCGGCCAAGGGCCCAAATAACAGCATCCCCAGCGCATAGGCAGCCAGATAGATACTCAGCGACTGCTGCACCAGAGCATTAGTCGTCTGCAGTTCTTTTGCCATTAACGGCAACGCCGGCAGATACATGTCAATCGCCAGCGGCGTGATTGCGATCACCGCAGCCAGCAACATCACGATCCGCAGCGAAGGTAAAGCAGTGTTCATCAGAACCCGTACCCCAAAAAGTGCCATCATAACCAATACCGGCTCAGGCCGGTAATTTTTGCGGCTTTTCACGTGGCTTTTGCGTTAAGAGCATAGCCAAAATGTCAGAACTGCGGTAAAACCTTGTCTGAATACTCTGTGATCCGTTGTGGAATAGCACCATGAAAAAAAATAATATTATTACTACTGATGAAATTTTGCTGACACTGTGTCGCTCGGTTGAACGGGTACTGGCCGCCGCCGGTAACCCCGGTGTCAATCATTCCCCGATGGTACAAAAAATTCAGAAAACCTGTTTGCGCCCGGACCTGGGCTGTTTTGTGTTGTTCGACGGCGGTTTTTCCGGCCTGGTGGTGATTAACTTTACCGCTCAGGCGGCGATGGAAATTTACCGTCGCTATCTGCTTAGTATGGGCATGCCGGAGTCTGAACTGGCGTCTTTCCACACCTCGGATGAAGTCGGTAACGTAATGGGTGAGCTGATGAACCAGATTGTCGGTGACTTTACCGGTCAGGTGCGCTTAGAGCTGCAAACCTCAATCAATCAAAGCCAGCCGAAAATGATGGCCATCAATAAACAGGTGCAGATCCTGATCAACACCCAACTGGATCAACCGCAGGCGCGACGGGTAACCTTTAGCACGCCGGATCATAATATTTTCTATATGGAACTGGCGATGGATAAAACCGAGTTTATCCAGCTCGGCGAATTTGAAAAAGCGGTACAGAATAGCCCGGATGATATTCTGCAGCAGGCACTGCAAGACCAGGCGCAAGAGCAGTCAAATGCCGCCGCTCAGCAAGCCGATGATGACTTTTTGCGTGATCTGGGACTGTAAAGCAAACATAGAATAGCCAGGCCAGACCGCCGGAGCAGCCAGCTGGCCTTGACAGACATTTTGGGTAAACAGCAGGAAAAGATGAAGGATAAAGCGACCTCTTTTGATATTGCCTATTTGGCTGGCGTGTCGCAGTCGACGGTGTCACGGGCATTACGCGACAGCCCCCAGGTAAACAAAGAAACCCGCGAAAAGGTGCAGGCAATTGCCCGCCAGCTGAACTATAAGGTGGATAAAAATGCCAGTAATCTGCGCAAGCAGCGCAGCAGCACGCTGGCATTACTGCTGTTTGAAGATCCCACTACCGATGAGTCGCTGATCAATCCGTTCTTTTTATCGATGCTTGGCAGCATTACCCGCGCCTGCGCCCGTAACGGCCAGGATCTGCTGGTGTCGTTTCAGCAACTCAGTAACGACTGGCATGCCGACTATGAAGACAGTAAGAAAGCCGATGGCATTATCCTGCTGGGCTATGGCGACTATGTCGACTACGAAGAAAAGCTGGCCAAATTACTGGCGCAGCAAACCCACTTTGTCTGCTGGGGGGCCGAAGTATTAGGCCATCCGGAATTTACCATTCGCAGCAATAACTGGCAGGGTGGCTATCTGGCCGGTGAGCATTTACTGCATACCGGCCACCGCCATTTTGCTTTTATTGGTAATGCCTCAGAGGGCAGCCCGGAATTCAGTGCCCGCTACCAGGGTTTTATTGATGCGCTGGCCAAAGCCGGCATTACACCACAACAGGTACCGCATTTTGATGCGATCTCAACCGAAAGTGCCGGCGATCAGGCCACCGCTACCTTGCTGGACAGTGGTGTCAGTATCGATGCGATTTTCTGTGCCAGTGACTTGATTGCGATTGGCGTGATGCGCTGCCTGAAACGTCGTGGTATTCAAGTCCCGGAGCAGATCGCTGTGATGGGCTTTGATGATATCCCAGCCGCTTCTTTTGCGTCGCCGGGCTTAAGTACCATTCAGCAGGATACCAGCAAAGCCGGTGAGCTATTAGTGAATAACCTGCTGAAACTGATCAACAACCAGCCCATTACCGACAACCTGATTGAGCCTAAGCTGGTGGTACGGCAATCCTGTGGTGCTGCCGGCAATAGCGCTAACTAGCCCATTAACTGGCCGGTAATACCGCAGTCTCGGGCGTAGTTGGCGTGGTTGGCACAGCTTGCCGGCCGGCCAGCTGCTCCAGCGCCTCGCGCAAGGTCGGGTAAAAGGTCAGCTGCCCCGGCTCAGGCTTAACACCGGCCTTAGCCAGAGTTTTTAACGGCTGAAACTGTAAGTCCGCGATCAGTAATTCCACCCCTTGCTTACGACTGTTATGTAGCAGTTTATCCAGTGCCGCCAGACCACCGGCATCTAGCAGTGGCACCCCATCCATATAGAGTACCAGCCCATGTTGTTGCTGGCTGAGCAGCGCCACTTCGGCAAAAATCCGATCGGCAGCGGCAAAAAACAGCGGGCCGCTGATTTTTAATACTTTCCAGCCTTCAGGTAATACCTGTTCAACTTGCTTGCGGTTACTGCTGATATCGGTGACCTTAGTCATCGCAGCAATATCTTTCATAAACAGCATGGTCGCCAGCAAAATACCGGCGGTAATGGCGATCACCATATCAAATACTACGGTCAGTAACAGGCAGACTAAAAACACCAGCACATCGCCACGTGGCGCGGTTTTCAGTAAGTGCCAGGCTTTGGGCGCTTCACTCATGCCCCAGGCCACCATAACCAACAGCGCGGCTAAAGCTGCCATTGGCATATAGGCCAATACCGGTGTTAGCAGTAATAAAGCGAATAGCACCACCAGCGCATGCACCATAGCGGCGATGGGCGACTGGGCACCGGCTTTAAAGTTCGCCGATGAGCGCGCCAGCGCCGCGGTGGCCGTAATGCCACCAAAGAACGGCGTAATAATATTACCGATGCCCTGCCCCAATAATTCGCTATTTGCACTATGGCGCCGGCCACTGGCATTATCCAGCACCACCGCACAGAGTAGCGATTCAATGGCCCCTAACATGGCAATAGCAAAGGCTGCAGCCAATAAATCTTTCGCCAGCTGCCAGCTAAAACTCAGTGGCTCACCTGCGGGGCCGGGCCGGTTCCAGGGCCAGTCAAAATAAGGTAAGTAAGGTGGCACCCCGGCAGCCAGGCTGCCATCAGCAGCGGTATAACTAAAACGCGAGGCCACCGTCGGTAAATCAATACCAAATTGCAGTAATAGCAACCCCAGTAAGGTACCGACCAAGAGCGCCGGCAGATGCGGCGGAATAGCAGTATTTAAGCGACGCCAGCCAATCATTACCGCCAGTGTGACAGCTGCGACCAACAGGCTTGGCCAGGCAAAGTGTGGTAATTGCTGGCCAAGTAACCAGATTTTATCGCCAAAATGCTCAGGTAACGCCGCCAATGGCAAACCAAAGAAGTCTTTGATTTGCAAAATAACGATCACAATCGCAATACCTGAGGTAAAGCCGAGGGTTACTGACTCCGGGATATATTCAATTAAGCGGCCCAACCGAAACAGCGCCATCGCCACCAACATCACTCCGGCCAACACTGAGGCGAGCAGTAAACCACTTAAGCCGTACTTTAACGCTATCGGATACAGGATCACCACAAAGGCCGCGGTCGGCCCGGAGATGCTAAAACGCGAGCCGCCGGTAAGGGCAATCACAAAGCCGGCGATAATGGCCGTATAAAGCCCATATTGCGGTGGTACACCGGATGCAATCGCCAACGCCATCGCCAGCGGTATCGCAATAATGCCGACCGTAATACCGGCCAGTAAGTCTTTGACCAGCTTGTGCCGGTTATAACCCTCGGCCAGACTCTCACGCAAAGCATGGCAAATCCGTAACGAAAATAAATGGGCGCGATGCGACATCCGGCATTCCCTTAGCTAAGGATAATATAGTAAGTGTAGCGCGGACTTAGACAGGGGACTATCGGCTTTTAGTCGCAAAAGATCTGTACAGCAGAAACTCCCGGCAGCAATAACCTACTGCAACCGGGAGCAGGGAGAGCTTATTGGCTTTGCAGCACTACTAAACCATAGGGAGCCAACTGACTGGCATTAAGATCAAAGCCCCAGCTGGCATTGAGCTTGCTTTCCAGAGAGGCACTGATATCTAACGGCTGCTCGCTTAGATTTAGTACGAAGCGGGTATGGCTGCCATTTAGCTCGCGGTCAATCTGCAGCAGGCCGGCGGCTGGCTCTGTCACCTGATAGCTGCCTGCCAGTTTTAGCTCGGGCCGCTGCTTTTTCTGCGCGATTAAGAACTGATACAGGCGCCACAGTGAATCTGGCTGGGCTTGCTGCTCTGCTACGGTATTACCACCGGCGCTTAACTGCTGCTGTAAAAAGTCCGGCCACCAATCGGCAAACTGCACGGTAAACTGCTCTTTTTGCTCTACCCAGCTAAGCGGCGCTGCGGTAAAACCAGCCTGGGCCTCAGTGTTCCACAGCATCGGTGCGCGCTTGTATACATCATGGCCACTTTGTGCCTGCGTTAAGCCAATCTCTTCACCGTAGTAAAGATACTTAGTACCGGGCGAGCCAAACAGCATGGCCGCGGCCAGTTTGGATTTTTGCAGTACCGTCGCACGATCACCGCTTAACTGAAAAGCAACGCGGTCCTGATCATGGTTAGTTAAAAATGGCGTGAAGAATGCCAGTGGCGCGGACGAGTCCAGACGGCGTTGCAGGTTTTCCTGTAGCGGGTGTAATTCGCCACTTTGGGTGCCGCTAATAGTACCAAACTGCGCAGCATTGCCAGCATTTTGCTGCAGCTGACCAATAATTTTATAACCCACTTCAAAGTCAAAACCCTGATCCAACCCCTCACCGTTGCCCCAATATTTGGCGGCAATCGGGATATCAACCCAGGCTTCGCCAACTAAATAAGCTTCCGGGTTCACGCTTTTGACAAAGGCATTAAAATCGCGCCAATAATCAATGGTCGCCGGCAAATCGGCCTGACCATCCGGGCCACTTTCCATCACAAAGCGCACCGCATCTAAGCGGAAACCGGCCACACCCTTGTCCAACCAGAATTTCGCCATCCTCTTCATTTCGGCCACCACATCCGGGTGTTCTAAATTCAGATCCGGCTGGGTCGCACCAAAGGCGGCGTAATAATACTCACCGCGCCGCTCATCAAAGTACCAAACTGCGTCCGGCTGATCATTATCAGCCCAGGCATGGCCCCAACCTTCGCCTTTGGCTGGTAAGTCCTTACGCCAGACAAAGTAATCTTTATAGGGCGCGATGCCTTCGGCTGACTTTTGAAACCACTCGTGCTCACGCGAGATATGGTTAATCACTAAATCCAGAATGACCTTAATGCCTTTAGCATCAGCGGCCTGAATAAAGGCCTCAAACTCGGCCATACTGCCGTAGTCACGCTCCACCTGATAAAACTCGGTAAAGTCATAACCATGATAGGACGGCGCTTCAAACATCGGCGTTAACCAGATGGCGTTAATACCCAACTCCTGTAAATACGGCAGCTTGGCGGTCATACCATTAAAATCGCCATGACCATCGCCGGTCGTATCATAAAAGCTACGCGGCCAAATCTGATAAAACACCGCATCCTGCCACCAGGGGGTAGACTCGTTTGCTGTGATAGACTCGGTCGCTGCGCGCGTCGCCAGCGGTGCGGCAACAGTTTCAGTTTGCTGTGGTGCCGGCTTGCAAGCACTAAGTGCCAGCGCCAGCGTCAGCGCGGTTAATGAGGTTCTTAACATGGTTTATCCCTTTACTGTTTCGGTTTTTATCCGCAACACATAAAGTGCCGCTATTACATAACTTACGCCACCAATCGCCAGCGCATAAATCGCCTGCCCCTGGAACAGATAGCCCACCAGGCTGCCCAGAATAGCTGCCGCCAGCAGCTGCGGTAACACGATAAAGATATTAAACATCCCCATATACACCCCCATTTTATGGGCGGGTAAACAGTTAGATAGCAGCGCATAAGGCAGTGACAAAATCGAGGCCCAGGCAATACCAATGGCAATCATCGGTAACCACAGCAGCGCCGGATCTTTAATCAGGAAGAAGGAGAATAAACCCAGGGCGCCGAATAACAGGTTAATACAGTGCGCTTTTTGCGTACTGGTGGCTTTAACCAGTAGCGGGATCAGCAACGCAGCAATGGCGGCGAAACCGTTATACACCGCAAACAATACCCCAACCCAGTCAGCGCCATTGTTATAGGCTACCGAGGTCGTATCGGTGGTGCCATAGTGGTAGCTGGTAACGGCGGCGGTGGTGTAGATCCACATCGCGAATAACGGAAACCAGGAAAAAAACTGCACCACGGCCAGTTGGCGCATGGTTTTCGGCATGGTAAATAAATCATCGGTCAGCTGCACCAGCATATTGCGGTTTTGCTGTTGCTTAAACCAGCTGGCCGCCCATTGCAGTAAACCAAAGGCGGCTATTAAAGCGCCAAGTAAATACAGTTGCTTATCCAGCTGCCAGAATGCCACCGCAGCAAAGGCTGCCACGCCAATCACTACGGCTGCAGCGCCACTGCGCCAGTAATCCTGAGCCGGGGTTGCCATAGGCGCACAGGGATGTTCTGCCTGCTCAGCGGCATCAAAGGCAGCCAGTTGCTCCGGGCTATATTCCTTACTGGAGATGATGGTCCAGCCCACCGCTAAAAACAGTACCACACCACCGGCGTAGAAAGAGTACACCACCGAATCCGGGATCATGCCTTCGGCAGCCGTATTGGCGACACCAAACCAGTTGGTCATAATCCAGGGTAAGGCAGACGCGACCACGGCACCGACACCGATAAAAAAGGATTGCATGGCAAAGCCGGTTGGCCGCTGCTGTTTATTCAGGTTATCACCAACAAAGGCGCGAAACGGCTCCATCGTCACGTTAATGGCGGCGTCTAAAATCCACAGCATACCGGCGGCGATCCACAAGGTCGGCGAGTTTGGCATTATCACCAGCGCAGCGGTAGTGGCTAAAGCGCCGTATAAAAAGAACGGCCGGCGCCGGCCCAGCTTAGTCCAGGTTTTATCACTAAAGTGGCCAATGATCGGCTGAACCAGTAAGCCGGTTAGCGGGGCGGCGATCCACAGGATCGGAATTTGCTCCATGTCGGCGCCCAGGGTTTGGAAGATCCGGCTGACGTTGCCATTTTGCAGGGCAAAGCCAAACTGAATACCAAAAAATCCAAAGCACATATTCCAAATCTGCCAAAAGCCAAGGTTTGGTTTGGTTTGCATAATGATGGTCTCTGTTGCGGTTTTATAATTATTTACCTGTCAGGCTGTTTGATACCTGCATTTAGCGGCAAGAACAAGATGAATACGTATTCAGCAAGCAACGGTGCCACTGCGGCGCCGGTGCTTTGAGGTTTTAGAGTCCGGCAAATACAAACGGCTGGGCCGGCTTAAACTGGGTCAGCGCATCGCCGGCATACACCTGATGCTCTGCCAGCCGCAACTTGCGCACCGGTTGTCCGGCACTAAAATCGACCTGACGGATATCAACCCAGAATACGTTAGGCGTTAGCGCCGTTTCAAAGTAGTAGGTCAGGTTTTTATGATCCGCCAGACTGCGCCAGCTAGCATAACCCATTCCCTGTTTAAACCATGTTCTTAAAGCACTATGGCATAGAAAGTTTAGATTATCTAACCAACTACGACTTTGTAAGCTTTGCTGCAAACAAAGTACCAGGCAAAAAAAAGCACAACCTGATGGGTTGTGCTTGAAAACTGATACGTTAGACATCCTGGACAGCAATGTCTTGATATTAATTCCGTAATTACTTTGTTTTCGCTGCGTTACGAATCCCACCGATCAGCGCCAGGCCAAGACCAAACAGTAAAATACCCGTTGGTGCCGGCACCGGATTCGATGGATTTACCACAGGCAGCGGAGTACCAAAAACCGTTAACTGTGCGCTGTAGAGGTTAAAGTCTTGGGTGCCATTGCCTTTGTGAGTGAACAAGAAACTCAGGGCATTACCGGCCAAAATATCATTAAACAATGCCTGCGCACTATTGAACGTAAAGGTTTGCTGGTAGATAGCGTTAGTTCTGACTAATGCAGCGCTGGTACCAATCGGCATAAGCTCAGCATTTAATAACTGCATATGCCAGTTTTCGTGATGCTGATGTCCGGTATTATTTGGGCCGCGATTGGTATCACTGTAGTTAATGGTTAACGTCATGCTGTCGATTGACTCGGCTAGTACACTCGTCAAATCAAAAGTCTCGAAGTAACCTGTACATTTCAGATTATTTGACCTGATTACCCAAGCATTATCTACAGACTCTTTGCAACCACTGTTTGTCATACTGGCCGCTAAATCTTTATTTAAACCATAATCTTTACTAAAAGAACTAAGCTCAACCGGGGTCGCTTGCACAGCCACACTACCCAGACCAAACACTGCCAGCACAGCACAAAACAACTTTCTCATTCCATATATCCTGATTAGTTTTTATTCAAACACTTAAGTTATGTTTTATAACTCTTTAGTACTATGCAAGCGCCAGGCCAAAGTAACTACATTAGGTAAATCCTTTGTAGATCAATGGCTTTGCTATTTTCTGAGCTAGGTCGAGGTTGATTAACGCCTCAATATGTAAAAAAAACCGACAAATTTCAGACTATTATATGAGCAAACTAGTTTTTGATATCCAATACCAACACACCCCGCGCCGGCACGGTTAGCTGTTGTTGCAGCTGCAATTTTGCACCAGTTAGCACCTCTGTGGCTTGCACCTTGGCTGGCAGCACCTGCCTAAAACGTGCCAGCTCCAGTGTTACCGGATGCGGTTGCTTATTCATCACCACCATCACAGTTTGCTGCTCGTTATAGCGGAAATAGGTATAGGTGCCGCGATCCGGGGCAAAGTGCAGTAGCTTACCCTGATGGATCGCGCTGGCAGTTTTACGCCAGTTTAGCAGCCGGCTGACCACTTGTTGCGCCATGCGCTGAGTATCCGTTAACCCCACGCCGGTAAAGGCATTGACGTTGTCACCCGCCCAACCGCCGGGAAAATCAGCCCGTACCTTGCCATCATCGCGCTGTGGCGGGCTGGTCAGCGCCAGCTCAGTGCCATAAAACAGTTGTGGAATACCGCGCATGGTAAAGAGGTAACTTAGCGCCATCCGGAACAAGTCTTGATCTTCGCCCAGCACTGAAAATAAGCGGGCGGTATCATGGTTACCCTCAAAGATCACTAAATTAAAGGGATCGGCATAGACATGATCGTTACTCAGCATTTCATACAGGCGGATCCAGCCGCTATTCCAGCTCTCTGGCTCTGCCAGTGATTTTAGCAGGGCGTCATACAGCGGGAAGTCGAGCATCGCCGGAGTATGCGAGACATAGCCATCTTTATTCTGCTTGCCGGCCTGCCAGTACGAGACGATAAGCGGATTCGGGCTCCACTCTTCACCGACAATATTAAACTGAGAATATTCCTGCATAATGCGGCGGCCCCACTCGCTTAAAAAGGCTTTATCGGCATAAGAATAGGTATCTTCCCGAATACCCGACAGCCCGGCGTATTCCACCCACCAGATGCTATTCTGAATAAGGTAGGTCGCTAACCTGGGGTTACGCTGATTCAGATCCGGCATGGTGTCGACAAACCAGCCATCGGTAAATAGCTCGCGATCAATATCGGCTGCATAGGGGTCCTGAATGGTGCTGCGGTTATGATTGGTTGGCACAAAGTTGCCATTGCCATCGCCGCTCGGGAAGTTCAACCAGTCTTTTGCCGGCAAGTCCGGCAGCCACCAGTGATTACTGCCAATATGGTTAACGATAATATCCTGAATCACCTTAATACCGAGCGAATTGGCGGTCGCAACAAAATCGCGGAACTGCGCATTGCTGCCAAAGCGGGGATCCACCCGGTAAAAGTCGGTGGCGGAATAGCCGTGATAGGAATAAGCCGGTTGATTATTTTCGGTTAGCGGCGTTGGCCAAACCGCGGTGACGCCCAGCTGCTGCAAATACGGCAGCGCTTGTTGCATCCCAGCCAGATCGCCACCATGACGGCCGTTGTCATCCTGCCGGTTCGCCTGCTCCAGCATCTCGGGTACGCTGTCGTTACTGGGGTCGCCATTTACAAAGCGATCCGGCGTAATCAGATAAATCGCATCGGCTGGTGAGAAGCCCTGGCGCTGTGCTGAACCTTCACTTCGCGCCAATAACGGGTAATCGACTTGCTGTACGGCCTTTGCGCCGCGCCAAAGCTGCAGTGGCAAGGTGCCCGCTGCCGCATCAGCAGACAGTGTCAGCTCAACAAACAGATAATTCGGGTTATCGGTACGATGCACAGCACTGATGCTAACCCCGGGATAGCTGAGCTTAGGTGTTAACTCCGCTAACTTATCCCCGTACAACATCAGCTCAACAGTCGGGTGCTGCATACCAACCCACCAGTTCAGTGGCTCAACCCGCTTAATGCTAGCGGCAAGTGGCGAAACGCTATAACAACCTAGCATTAATGCAATAACACTTAATAGCCTGAAAGAACCTAAGCGCATCGCCACCTCCGTTTAGTAGTGCAGCCTTAGCTGCTTAGTTTCTGCGGTAAGTGGCAGCTTAATCTTTAACTGCTTATTGGCTTTGTCATACCAGGCGATATTTTCACCGCGGGCAAAGCGCTGCGGCTGGGCAACAATCGGGATATAACGGCCATCCAGATAGATTTTGCGCGCCTTGCCACGCTGATTATGCAGCACCAGTGTGAAATCGCGGCTGGCCGGCTTGCCCTGATACTCCCCGCCTTCGCGGCTAAAGTTCAGCGTTAGCCTGTTGTCTTCCGTCGTGGCCGCGAAATGCAGCAGCTCATACTGGCCCTTGGCAACCGAATCCGGCGTTACGCCATCATCTTCAAACAGGCTGTACTGGCTGGTAGCGACACTCTGATCGGCGTAATAGTGCAGCGTTAACGCCTTGCCCTGATAATCCGCGGTGCGTTGCAAGCTGTCGGTCATCGGAATAAAGCTACCGGCTTTTACCAGCACCGGAATGGTATCGATCGTTACCGGGCGCTGTAGTACCTGACCACCTTCCAGCCGCTCGCCGCTAAAGAAATCAAACCAGATGCCTTGCGGCAGATTTACCGGCCAGCTTGTTACGCCTGGTTCCGTTACCGGCGCCACTAAAAAGGCATCACCCCATAAATAGCTGTTGGCTTCATCGCGTAGCGCCGGATTTTTCTCATCCAGGAAAAACAGCGGCCGCATCAGCGGTATACCACTTTGGCTATGCTGATAGGCCAGCGTATAGTTGTACGGCAATAAGCGGTAACGTAACTCCAGCCAGGGGCGCAGGGTGTTAATCACGTCCTGGCTATGGAATACCGGCTCAGGGGCAATATGCTCCTGGGCATGTGGCCGGTACACCGGCTGAAATACGCCATATTGCAGCCAGCGGATATAAAGCTCAGGATCAAAAACCTCACCACCGGCAAAACCACCTAAGTCAGAGTGGATCCAACCAAAGCCAAACAGGCCCATTTGCAGCGCCAGTTCAACCTGAGGCTTTAGCCCGCCCCAGCTGCGGTCGACATCACCGGTCCAGGGCACCATACCAAAGCGCTGCGAACCTAAGCTACCGGCGCGCATCATTATAAAGGGCCGCTGTGCCGGGAAATCGCGACGATAGCCCTGATGCACCAACTCAGCCCAGCGATGGCCATAGGCATTATGCACTGCATCGGCAGGCTGTAAGCCAATGCCCGGCAGATAATGATAGGTATCGGCCGGGTGCACTTCAGGCTCGCCCAGATCGCCCCAAATACCACCAACACCTTGCGTTAATAACTCATGGTAACGCTGCCAGAACCAATCGGCGGCTTTGGGATTAAACACATCAACCAGGCCGGTATTACCAAAGTAAAAATCAAAGGTCTTTGGCTGACCATCTGGCCCCGGTGCGATAGCCCCCGCTGCGACCGCTTCATCCCAGCGCTTGGAGGTTGTCAGAATAAAGGGCTCAGTCACCAGGATCGTTTTAACGCCATCGGCGGCAAAATCGGCCAGCATTTGCTCTGGATTTGGGAATGCTTCACGATCCCAGTCCAGATTACCCATATGGCCCTGAATATCCGGCCCGAACCAGTACAGATCGATCACAATGGCATCTAGTGGCAGCTTAAGATCGCGGAATTTTTGCACCACCGCCCGCGCCTCTGCCTCGGTGCGATAACCAAAGCGCGAGGCATAGTTGCCTAAGGTCCAGCGCGCGGGTAATGGCGGTTTGCCACTGACCGCCAGATACTGCTGGATCAGCTCAGGTGTCGTATCGGCAGCGACCAGCAGATAGCTGCTGCGACCGCCCTGGGCACGGAAACGTAACTGATCTGCCTGGCTATGGCCCAGATCCAGCTCACCAGTGGCGCCATTATCAAACAGCAACAGATAGTTTTTATCGGATAAAATACCGGCCAGACTAAAGTACATCTGGCTCGACTCGGTACTGTAACCATAATGCGCCTTGTTATAGAGCGGTAACTTATGACCGCGGCGATCCATACCCAGCACTCGCTGCCCGGCACCGGCCAGTTTTTCCTGCTCGGCAAGACTAAAATCAAAACCAAGCTGACCATCCGCCTGAATCAGGCCGGCCTGATCCCGGGTTAACAGCTCGCCATCGCGGTAAAAGGCAATACTTAACGGGCTTTTGTTGATCACCAGTTGCAAGGCATCACTTTGCAAGGTCAGTTGTTGCTCATCAAGCGCCAATTGCAAGGCTACCGGCTGTGGTGCTGTGCCGATCAACAAGGAGTCTTGTTGCAGCACAGCGCTTCGCTGATACCAGACAGCGACACTGTGGGCGTTGTAAAAGGCGATGCTCACTTCACCCTGATCCGTGGTCAGGATCAGGCCCTGCGCGGTTTGGCGGTGACTTTGATAATGTTCGACGGCCTGACTGCTGTTAAACAGCAGCCCCAGCAATAACAGAAGGCCAGCGATCCGCATTATAACAGGCTGCATAGTGGCTCCTTAACGCACCAGTTGATACACAACCGAGCCCAGCGGGGCCAGTTGCACCGGGATCTGCCCCAGACCATTGCTCACCTGCAGCTGATTCTGTTGCCCGGATAATTGATCCTGCAGCTGATAGGTACCATCTGCCAGCTGCCAGGCACTGATCAGACTGGCCGGTAACTGCAACGTAAATTCAACGCCCTGCTGCGGATTAAAATGGCTAACCACCACCAGTTGCTGCCGCTCCACGTAGCGGGCAAACGCCAGTTGCTGTTCCGAGTATGCACTGCCAGCGGCCAAATTGTGCGTATGCAACTCCAGATAAGCGCCATTCAATGCCGGGGCATTACGGCTAAATTGCATTAAGGTTTCATAGAATTGCCGCAGCTCCCGCTCTGCCGGGCTTAGGGCACCGCCATCAAATTTGCCACCATTCATCCAACGTTGGTGATGCGGTACGCCCCAGTAATCAAAGATGGTGGTGCGGCTGGCCTTACCAAATCCCGCGTCATCCGCACCCGGTTCGCCCACGTCCTGGCCAAAATAAAGCATGGTCGGGGATTTACTGATCAAGGCTGACACCACCATCGCCGGCATGCCTTTGCGGGCATCGCCGGCAAATTCCGGAGCAGCAATACGCTGCTCGTCGTGGTTTTCCAGAAAGTGCAGCATATGCTGTTCAATATCGGCCATCCGCTGTTGAATCGTCACCAGCTCAGACGTCGGGCCTTTACCCTGCATCACCAGCTTTAGGCTGTCGTAAAACTCGACTTTATCGTACAGGTAATCCATTAAACCAAGCTTGATATAGTCGCGGTATAAATGCGGTTGATATACCTCGGCCAATAAAAAGGCGTCCGGGTTTTGTTGTTTAATATGCGAGTTTAAATAGCTCCAGAATTCCACTGGTACCATCTCGGCCATATCGTAGCGGAAGCCATCAACGCCCATCGCAGTCCAGTACAAAACGATGTCACGGAATTTAATCCAAGTGTTGGGCACTTCTTTGCCTTGCCAGAACTGATAATGCGCTTGCCAATCTTTCTCAGCGTAGTCGGCCGGTAGTTTGTCAAAGTCGTAACTACCATCCGGACGCACGCCAAAGTTAATTTTTACCGTTTCATACCAGTCATCAAAGGCCGGCTGCACCGAGCGGGCGCCATTGCCGGTCCATTTCGCCGGCACTTCAGCAAATTTGCCATCGGCCAGCGGATGGGCATCACCGCCCAGCACCTGATAATCGGCCGGCCAGGCCGGTACCTGAAAGGCGGAACCGGGGATATAGTAGAAATTATTATCGCGGGCATATTCCACACTGGTATCGTCATCCGCACCAAAATCGCGCACGCCCTCCGGCTTGGCCAGTGACTCGTAACGCCGCGCCACATGGTTAGGGACGATATCGATCAATACCTTCATGCCATGTTGATGGGTACGGGCGATCAGCGCCTGGAATTCTTCCAGACGTTTGGCCGGATCGTCGGCCAAATCCGGATTCACACTGTAATAGTCTTTCACTGCATAGGGTGAACCGGCGCGGCCCTTTACCACATCAGGATCGTCGTTGCTAATGCCATAGGCGGTATAGTCGCGGATCACCGCATGGTGTGGCACCCCGGTGTACCAGATATGGGTAGTACCCAGCGCTTTGATGCCTTGCAGGGCATCATCAGTAAAGTCGCTAAACTTACCAACACCATTTTCTTCCAACGTACCCCAAGGCTTGTTGGTGGTTTGGGTGTTGCCGAATAAGCGGGTAAATACCTGATACACCACGGCCTTGCCTTCAGCATCAAATTGGCTGGCTTGTTGTGGTGCGCTCACTGCTGCGCTGTGATTGGCTGGCGGTTTATTGTCACAGGCCACCAATACGGTCAGTGCCAGTGCACTGAGTCCGGCCGCGATCTTCGCTTGCATATCTAATCCCCTTGTCTTGCTGTTTTTTTGCTAAGTTACCGCAGAACGCCGGGCAGGTTATGCCTTTTTTTGGTGCATACGTATGCAAAGCGGCAACGTCAGGCCCAAGCGATACCACAGATACAGAAATATTGAGTGCACACCACAGCTGACATATAGTTAAGAAAAACCTGAGGTAATAATGCAGACGCCAACAGATATCCAACAGCTCATTGCGTTTTTAATGCTTCTATTGGTGGTTTCTGGCGCAGGCTGGGCGGTGATGGCCTGGTTGGTAAAGATTTGCCCGAAAGCCAGTAAGTTTTTTGCCTTGGCGCATATTCAGGTCTTACTCGGCATGCTGTTGCTGCAGCAGCGCACTGAAGCAGCAGCATTCTGGTACTGGCAGTTATCTGACCTATTGATCCTAAGTGGCTTTTTCTCGCTGTATCTTGGCATCGCCAAGCTCTATACCAAAGCGATACAGTTGCAGTTTGAAGTGTTACTGGCGGCCAGCTGTCTGCTGGCGTACTTGCTGCTGATTGACGGTCCGGCCAGCCTGCGTTTGGGCGGCGTAGTGTTTTCACTGGTCAGTATGGCGATCTTTGCCCGCTGTGCTCAGGTGGAATGGCAAACCATTCGTCAGAGCTTTGGCCAGTTCTACGCAGGCTTGTTCGCCGCACCACTGTGCCTGTTTAGCCTGTTTTTTCTGTGGCGTAGCCTTGATACGCTGCTACAACCCAATCCCAGCATCGCTACGCTATCGCTGCAAAGTAGTGAATCGGCGAAACAACTGTGGTTTTTTATCGTGCTGATTCTGATCATGAATCTGAATCTGGTTGGTTACGCGATCAGTCGCTTAGTCAGTAAAATTCGCCAGCTGGCGGATAAGGATTTATTAACCGGCGTCTGGAGCCGGCGGATCATTATGCAGCAGCTGGAATATTACTTGCGGGATAGTAAACGTAATCAGCGCCCCTTTACGGTATTGCTGCTGGATTTAGACCATTTTAAACAGCTTAATGACCAATACGGTCACGCTTGTGGTGATCAGGCGTTGCAAGCTGCCACCCAGGTTTTGCAACAACAGCTGCGGCAGGGCGATTGGCTGGGGCGCTTCGGTGGTGAAGAGTTTGTAGTAATTTTACCCGACACGGTACAGGCGCAGGCACTGGAGATCGCTGAACGGCTGCGTCTTACGCTGGCAGAAACGGCGATGCCTGCACCTATTGCCAGAGCGCTGACCGTCAGTATTGGAGTCGCCGAGCATCATAGCGGTCAAAGCGTGCCGGAATTGCTGGAACAGGCTGATCAGGCGATGTATCGCGCTAAAGCCAGTGGCCGTAACGCAGTTTACTGCGCCAACACTCGGTAAAATAGTACCGTCTTTTCATCAACAGTGAACCAGTACGCCTCCCACGATGTATAATACAAAATTACTATTTTACTAAGACTCGTCTTGATACAGGTATACAGGGTCAATGCTCGTTTTGTCGTTCGACATTTAGCCAGGGTCTGCACCAACGAACTCCCGGATAGATACTGAATACAACAAAGAAGCTTGAGCTCTTGTTTTTTTCATTATTTATCGGATGGACACTCTGCCAGGGATAGCAAAGCCAACCAAGGTTCCTATTTGTTATTCAGCAAGGTAGTCAGATGAAAATTATAAATCGATTGTATTCCGGATACGCAGCACTACTGATACTGATGCTCGCGCTATCATTATTTGGTCAATTCAAAATTAGTATCGCAGATGCGAATCTTACCCAGCTATCTGAGCAAACTGCGGTAGAACAGCGACAAGCAATAAATTTTCGCGGCTCAGTACATGACAGGGCAATTTCTCTGCGCGATGCCGTGTTAGTCAATAATACTCAGCAGTCGCAGGTGCATCTGGCAGATGTTGCGAGGTTAAACGACTTCTATCAACAAGCCGCTGTTATTTTGGATCAGATGTATCAGGCCGTTAAACACAGTCCAGATGAGATTCAGCTGCTAAACGATATCAAGAGTATCGAGCGTACAACGCTGGCTCTCACTGACCGGTTAATTACTAAGATCAATCAGGGGCAATATCAGGAAGCGAATCGCTTTTTACTATCTGATATCTCACCCGCCTACACCGCCTGGCTCCGCAGTATTAATAAATTAATCGATTACCAGGAAGAACTGATTCAACAACAGGTCTCTAATGCAAAGTCGGAGACCAATAGTTTTCAGGGCGTCATGCTCGTTCTCACCTTATTTGGAGTACTTATTGGCAGTATAGTGGCGTACCAAACCGTAAAACGACTACGCCAAACCATCGGTGGCGAGCCGGAATATGCCGCGCAAATTATCAGTGAGATTTCTAAGGGTAATTTAACAGATAATATTCACTCAAATGATGAAAAGAGCATTCTGGCCGCACTGAAGCTATTAAGCTCACACCTAAATCAGATTACGCTGAATTCCAAAAAGGCGGCCAATGAGCTGCTTACCGCATCCGAGCAGTTACTTAAAACCGCCAACTTAAACGAGCAACTGATCAGCCAGCAAAAGATATCCACTGAACAAGGTGCAGCTTCTATCCAGCAGATGGCAGATACGGTTCATGATGTTGCCTCCCATACCACAGATGCCGCCGATATGGCGCAGCTGGCGATGTCTGAGTTTAAAGCAGGTCAGGCCGAGGTACTAAAGACCCAAAGCAGCATCAATGCTCTGGCCACAAAAGTCGCCGATGCCTCTCTAGTTATCAACAACCTATCTGATGACAGCCGGCAGATAGGCTCGGTATTAGAAGTAATACAGGGCATTGCCGAACAAACTAACTTACTGGCACTCAACGCGGCTATTGAAGCTGCGCGGGCGGGTGAACAGGGTAGAGGTTTCGCGGTAGTCGCTGATGAAGTTCGTAATCTGGCCAGAAGAACGCAAGACTCTACCCGCCAGATCCAAACAGTGATTGAAAAAATGCAAGCCAGCACCAGCAAAGCGGTAAGTGTGATGGATGAGGGGCAGGCACAAGCTCAGGTGAGTGTCGAACAAGCCCGTTGCGCAGGTGAATCATTAAATGCCATCAACGTATCGGTTACCCGCATTAGCGATATGAATACGCAAATTGCCACCGCCGCTGAAGAACAAGCTGTGGTCGCGAACGAAATTAACCAGAATTTTAATCAGATCACCAGTTCAGCCAGCCGTGCCGAACAGGAAGCGTTAAAGATAACCACGGCGAGCAAACAACTCGAAAGCCTGGCCAAAGTGCTGGAGAAAAACGTGAGTCAGTTTAAAACATTCTGATTTGCGAACTATGATGCCGGCGCTTTGGCCGGCATCATAGTTCGGGCAGCAAAAATACAATTCTCATACCTGCCGCAAAATACTTTCTGCCCAGGCGACGGCTTCCAGATACATCGGCGCCAGCTCTGCGCCTTCAGGTAACGACTGCAGTAAGTCATCGGTCAGCGGCCAGTCGGCTTGTTCCAGCGCTTCGGTGAGTTTTAAAAAGTGCCCGAACTGCCCTTCGCGTTTTAGCAGCGCCAGCTTAACTTCAGGCACTAATGGCAGCTGAGCAAGTAACTCGTCCTGCGGTTGCTCGACTATCAGGTGCACATTAGAGAATAACCCGGTTAAAAAGCTGCTGGGTGGATTTTTAATTAACTTAACATGGTTAGCCAAAGCATCGCAAAAGCGAGCCCTGACCAATGACTGGCGCAGCAACTCGTCAGGTGCGCCATCCTGTAAATTGGCCAGTACCAGCAGCGCCAGAAACTTTTTCAGCTCGGCTTCGCCCATATAGACCATTGCATGTTTAACTGAAGTTATCGCCTGGCTCTGGCCACTGTGATTAATAAAACGCAGTAACTTATAAGAAAGCCCCAGATCACGCTGGCAAATATCGGCCAGCCGCTCAAAGTCCAGTGTGCGGGCTGAGGCTTCCGCCATTAACGCCAGCAAGTTCGCTTTATTGGAACTCAGTTGCTTATGCTTTAGCATTTCCGGGCGGGCAAAAAAGTAGCCCTGAAATAACTGAAAGCCCATCAATTTTAATTTTTCAAACTGCTCGGCTGTTTCCACCCGTTCGGCCAGCAGCGTAAAAGGATAATCCGCTACCCGGCGCAAGTGGCGGCTAATTTGCAACAAGTTAAATTGCTGCACATCGACCTTCAGATAGCTGATAAAAGGTAAGAACGGGTCCCATTTTGGGTCAAAATCATGATCGTCCAGTGCCAGCTGGTAGCCAAGCTCCTTAAGATACTTCAGGGTAGCTAACAGCTCGGGCGTTGGCGGTACCGTCTCTAACACCTCTATCACCATTGATTCCGGTTTAATCGAGGTCGGGAAATGATGCAGTAGGGTTTCTTCAGAAAAGTTGATAAAGGCCAGTTTATTTGAGGTGACTCTCTCCACCCCCATTAGCAGGTGATGCTGCATAATCAGCTTCGAGGTTGCTTCATCGGCGTCTATATTTGGAAAGGCGTTTGCTTCACCATCGCGGAAAAGCAGTTCATAACCGATGGTTTCTTTATCTTTGTTAAAGATTGGCTGACGCGCTATATACCCATACATCCCGGCTAACTCCAAAGTACGACGCCTTTAGTTCAGTATATGCCGATATAGCGGGGATACAAGAGCGCGACAGCAATTATCTCAGCTGCCGCGCACGTCGTTCTGAGACTAGGCAGGCGCCCGGCTAATTGTTTTAGCCTGGGTGAACACTCTGGGTTTTTTCGGCTTCTTGGGTTTCGCCGGTGCGCTACTTAGCACTGTCTCGGCTAACGGCTGCTGCGGAACAAAGCCGGCTATTTCTTTGCGTGGCAACTGCAGCTTGATTAGCTTTTCAATGCCTTTTAGTTCTTTTAACTCTTCAGCGCAAACCAGTGATACCGCCAAACCAGCAGCACCAGCACGACCGGTACGGCCAATGCGGTGCACATAATCTTCAGCAACATTTGGCAGCTCATAATTGACGACCTGCGGTAATTGCTGGATATCCAGACCACGGGCGGCAATATCCGTTGCCACTAACACCCGGATGCCGCCGGCTTTAAACTCAGCCAGTGCCTTAGTACGGGCATTCTGGCTTTTATTGCCATGGATAGCCATGGCGCTGATGCCGGCTTTTTCCAGCAATAAGGTCAGTTTATTGGCGCCATGTTTGGTTTTGGTAAACACCAGCACCTGCTGCCAGTTGTGCTCTTTAATTTGCTGGATCAATAAATTGGCTTTCTGGCCTTTATCAACCGGGTATAACCACTGTTCAATTCGCTCTACCGTGCTATTTGGCGGCGTTACAGTGACTTCTAATGGCTGATGCAGCAGGCCTTTGGCCAGGGTGCGGATCTCTTCAGAAAAGGTGGCCGAAAACAACAGGTTCTGCCGCTTCGGCGGTAACAGCGCCAGAATTTTCTTAATATCGCGGATAAAGCCCATATCCAGCATCCGGTCGGCTTCATCCAGCACCAGAATTTCCAGCTGATTAAAGCGCACCGCGTTTTGCTGGTATAAATCCAGCAACCGGCCCGGCGTGGCAATCAAAATATCGACACCTTTACGCAGCGCCATCATCTGCGGGTTAATTTTAACGCCACCAAATACCAGCGTACTGCGTAGCGGTAAATGCTTACCATACAGTTGCACACTTTCGGCAACTTGCGCGGCCAGTTCACGGGTTGGGGTTAAGATCAGTGCCCGGACCTGATTCGGCTGTACTTTACGGCCTTGCTCGCGACTGTCATTTAAACGCTGCAGCAAAGGTAAGGTAAAGCCAGCAGTTTTGCCGGTACCGGTTTGGGCGGCGGCCATCAGGTCGCGCCCCGCCAGTACCGCCGGGATAGCTTGTTGTTGAATAGGTGACGGCGTGGTGTAGCCTTTTTCAGCTACAGCTTTGAGCAGCTCAGCCGCTAACGGTAAATCAGTAAATTGCATGCGTATTCCCGCAATGGTGCTGCGAAAATCTCTGCCCGCAGCTGCAGTGCCCTTCAAAAGGAAGGGCGCGCAGCTTACCCTAAACTGGCTGAGGGTGCGAGTTTTCTCTAAATTTTGTTACCGGCGACGCTTTTATGCAATGCCACTCAATGTTATTTTGAGCGGTGGCAATGACTTTCCGATATGGAGCCTGTTTTGAATCTGGCGGCAGCGAGCAAAAGTGTATTTTTGCGTAACCTTGAGCAGTCCCTGACCCTGTTATACAACCCCGGGCACGGCTGTTTTTATAGTTTGGTAAAACGGTTTTTTACGCAAAATCAGGCGCAGCAGCTGGAATTGTCTGGTGCCGAGCAGCGCTGGCAGCAGGCTATGCAACAAAAAGAGGCGACAGAGGTTATTCAGCAGTGTCGCAAACGCTATACCGATTTGCAGTTTGAATACGAAAAGCAACGCCTGCAGTGCTGGAGCGCTCTAATGGCGGCGGCAGAAAATCTGCTGCAACAGAGCGAGGGCCAGACAGGTCCGGAAACACTAAACCTGAGTGCCCGCCTGCTGGGTAGCCTGTTTATCACCGCGAATGGCAAGAAAAACAAACCCTTGCTGCTGGAGTTTGCTTATAAGCCCCTCTACCGGGCAGTGCTGCTGCTGCGCTTGCTCGACCATCTGCTGGCCGAGAAGTTGTTTACCGAACCACAGTGGCAGGAATGGTATCAGCAGCGTACGCCTGACACTCCGGATCACTGCCCGTACCGACAGCAACTGCAGTTGCCAATGGTGATGGCTTGCTTGCTGGAACACTTTGGTAAGCTGGATAGCCAGGCGCAAAACCTGTTAACGGATAATGGGCAGCAATCAGCAGATCGGGTGCTAAGCAGTGAAGAGCGAGCTCAGTTTCTGACGCTATGCCGCCTTGGCAGTACCACGTTACTGGCGCAGGGACTAGGCGATCTGCCTTATCGTGGCAGCAAAAGAGAAGAGCGGGAACAACATCAGCAGCAACATCAGCAATTGCTGCACAAACTGCAGCTTTTTATCAGCACCCGCCCTGACAGCGCGCTTGGCAGTTTATTTAAAGTCAGTCAGGCGTACTCGGCTATCGTATTACCGGGCCGCGGCCGTTATAAATACGATACCCTGCCCAAAGCGGCGCTAATGATGCGCGATGCGGTACAGCGGGGCGAGTACAGCGGTCTGATTGTCGACCGCTTGTTCCGCTTAGTTGGGATCTTCCCGCAAGGTTTTGGGCTGGTGTATATCCCGCTGAATGACGATGGCAAACCACAGCCTCGCTATGAATTCGCTATCGTCATCAGCTTCTATCCGGAAAAGCCGGACCGGCCGTTATGCCGCATTGTCAGCCGCAGCCAGGAGCTGAAAAATACCACCTTTAACATGAGCCTGAGCCCGGAATATAACCTGTACTTTAAGCCGGCACGTGACCGACTGAAAAGCAATGTGCCAGAACAAAAACTGAAGGAGTTACTGCAACTGCTATATAAAGACGCCGAGGCGCAATATCTGCGGCATCTGCTGCCGCAGTGCTGGGAGCCGGATAACTTCTTTAGCCTGGGCGCTAACCAGAACCTCTGGAATAACGCCCATTTACGTCTGAATTAAGCGGTATTCATCGCGTCACTCTGACAGAACTGCTTTAAAAACTCATCGTGTTGCGGCAGCTTGGTGGCGGTTGCCGAGTAAATCGTTTTCAGATAGCTCAACAGCTCTGACAGCTGCTCGGCGGGTAAGGCGTTGACTATCGGATGATAATCCTGCGGTACCATGCCCTGACCCAGCATCACCTGGATCCAGGCAATTGGCGAAAATAACTCATCCTGTTCACGATATACCTTACCGGTGGCCTGGAATAGTTCCATTTTGCGCGCCAGCCGTTCCGGGATCTCCATCTGCTGGCAATCACGCCAGAACTTGCTGTCCGTGCGCTGCGTTAACTTATAGTGCAGAATGATAAAGTCTCGGATATGTTCAAATTCCAACTGCGATTGGCGATTGTATTCCGCGACTTCTGCCGCCTTGATCCCAAGGTGAGGGAAGTTTTTCACCAGCCGGATAATGCCGGACTGGATCAGATGGATACTGGTCGATTCCAGTGGCTCCAAAAAGCCACTCGATAAGCCAATACTCACCACATTTCGATGCCACTGTTTTAAACGCCGCCCGGTGCGGAATTTAATTAGCCTTGGTTCGGCCAATGCCGGCGCATCCAGGTTAGCCAGTAGGTGGGCCCTGGCATCCTCCTCAGACCAATATTTACTGGAGAATACTAAACCATTGCCGGTACGGTGCTGCAGCGGGATCCGCCACTGCCAGCCAGCCTGATGTGCAATAGACCGGGTGTACGGCACTATCGGCTTCACACTTTCAGTGGGTACCGCCCAGGCGCGATCACAGGGTAGCCAATGGCTCCAGTCTTCGTAGCCGGTATTCAGCGTTTTCTCAATCAGTAGCGCATGCATACCGCTGCAATCGATAAAGAGATCGCCTTTAATCTGCTCGCCGCTTTGCAGTTGCACGGCACTGATAAAACCGTCGTCAGGCCGGGTATGGACCTGCTCAATTTTGCCTTCAACCCGCACTACGCCCAGTGTTTCACACCAGCGGCGTAAAAACTGTGCATAGAGCGCGGCATCAAAATGATAGGCATACACCAGCCCCTGTAAATTCACATTTGGAATGCTATCCAGTTTGGTAAAGCGGTTTTGCAGTGCTGCCTGATAGTTAAAGGAGTAGTCCCAGAAATTATCACTTAAACCTAACTGCTTGGCTTTTAACCAAAAATGATGGAAGGTACAGAAAGGGTAATCTTTACCAAAGTTACCAAAGGCATGCATATAGCTATCACCCTGCTGTCCCCAGTTTTCAAACTGAATACCCAGTTTAATGCTGCCAAAGGTTTCTTTTAAAAAGGTAGCCTCATCAAGACCTAAACCCTCGTTAAAATGGATCACCGGCGGAATAGTGGCTTCACCAACCCCAACGATACCGATTTCCTCAGACTCCACCAGGGTGATTTTCAGCGACTTACCCAGCATCTTCACCAACAAGGCTGCGCTGATCCAACCGGCAGTTCCCCCACCAACAATAACGACTTCTTTGACCAACTGCTGTTCTGTCATGATCTGCACCAAAAAAAAGCCCCTAAGACACAGCGTATCTCAGGGGCAAGCATTACACCAGTAACAATACCTTAGGCTTTCGCTTAGAACTTATAGGAGAAACCCAGTAAGTAGGTTCTGCCATAATCCTGATAATCGCGCACTGCACCACTACCATGGCGGGTGGTGAACGGTTGATTGCTCAGGTTTTGCCCTTGCAGGAACACACTTAAGCCTTCCAGTTGAGTGAAACCGGCAGCACCGAAGTCATAGCCGACTTGCGCATCCCAAATCCGCTCACCGTCGATATCCACCTGTGCGGTGTTAAAGCCGATATTGTAGATATCGCCTTTAAAGTCTGAACGCTTACGCATTGAGACCCGCGCCGAGAAACCTTCCTTATCATAGTAGAAAGTAAAGGTTTGGATCTTGTCAGATAAGCCCGGCAGCATAAACTTATTACCACCCGGATCTTTAATGTCCGAGGTAATCTTAGTATGACTGGCGAAAATACCGAAGCCATCCAGGCCTTCATGGAACACGCTCAACGGGATAGAGGCTGACAGCTCTAAACCAGACAAACTACCAGAGCCACCATTCACCTTACCATTGGCTACCGCTAACTTGTTCACTGGTACTGAACCATCAGGAGCAGTGATATCGTCAAATTCAAAGCGGGTTGAACCGTCAAAGATCCAGTCTTTTAGCTCCTTATGGAACACGGTAACGGCCCAGTAACCTTCCGGATGGAAATAGTTTTCATAACCCAGATCGAAACCAACCGCAGTTTTCGGCTCCAGGGTCGGGTTACCGCCGCTGACACTCCAGGCTTCAGCCGTGGTCGCATTCTGGTTGTAGTTGATGCTCATGGATGCGTTCATATCATCCAGCCGCGGCCGTGACATGGTTTTCGCCGCACCAAAACGCACACTTTGCTGTTCATCCAATGCCAGCTTCAGGTTTAAGCTGGGTAGCAGGATGCCAAAATCATGTGACAGATCGGTAGGTACAGCCTGAACCCGGCCATCGACGATATAGTTACCAAAGCCCTGTGAATCCTGTTCGGTTTTCACATAACGTAAGCCGGCATTACCGGTCAGGGCATAGCCACCCACTTCAGTATCCAGATTCGCCTGAGTAAAGACAGCCGTAACTTTCTCATTAACCGTCCAGCTACGCGCCAGGTGGCTTGGGTCATTCAGACTTTCCGGTGTCGCATTGTAGAAACCATCACGTACTAAGCCGCGAGAGTCATAGGCAATCATATTACCAAAACCGAGGAAGCTCAGATCAGTGAAACCAATCCGGTATTGCTCCGGTACCGGCGCCAATGCCGCAGGGTAGGTTTTCAGCGTCAGGTAATAGCCTTCAGAGCGCTTGGTTTTAGAGCGATCTTTGTGAGAAATACCGTATTCAATACTGCTGATTGGGCCGGCATTTTCCAGGGCATGGCTAGCAGCTAACCGTAAGGTGGTCAGATCGCCGTCGATTTCAGGCGTATTGATAAAACCGTCCTGTGCATCACTTGGAATAGTCACACCATTACCCCAGCTTAACGGCGCGCCTAACAGGATCAGATTCCAGTCGGCGTAATTCAGCGTCGGGGTAAAGGTTGCCCCTGTACCATTCGGGTTTAGCACATATTGGATAGTATCGGTCGCACCAACGCCATCACCACGGCCGGTGCCCGAGTAGTTTTCCATACTCCAGATCTGGCGTTTTACCGTAGAGCGGCTGATATCGAAATCAATAGTGGTATAGTCAGTCAGTTCGTATTTAGCGTTAAAACCAAATGCCTTTAACTCGGCATCACGAACTTCATAATCGTTACGCACCACAGCGCGGTTGGTAATAGTACCCTGAGAGACCACACCGTCTTTAATCTCACGGATCAGTGTATTACCGCCAGCCCAGATACCTGGCACTTCAATACCACGTAAAATCTTTTCATCAGAAAAATCGACGTACAGAGCATCGGCAACCAGTTTTAACTTATCGTTTGGTGCATACTCTACCACTGCCAGGATTGAATCCCGCTCCAGAGTTGACGAACGGGCAAATGGCTTGGCACCACCCAGGATCACATAGTCATTACTCAGGGCAAAGTTACCTGGATTAATACCTGCACCCCAATCTACTGCTTGCTGCGCACCATCATAACCCCAGGCATTCCAGCGTTTTTCCTGGTTTGGCGACTTCATTGTCGTCGCCGCAATAGCAACACCAATAGTGTTATCGGCAAATTGGTCGATATAAGCAAAGGTACCACGGGCACCGGCATTATTGCCGTCCGGATTCAGTTTATCAAAGCTGGTACGCTCATACAGACCATTTACCTGCATTACGCGCTCACCGCGAGACAATGGGCTCACAGTACGCAGGTCAATCACACCGGCAATACCTTCAGCTTCCAACTTGGCATCCGGCGTTTTATACACCACCACCTGGCTCATAATTTCTGACGGGTATAAATCAAACTCAACGCCACGGTTATCACTGATTGAAACCTGTTCCCGGCCGTTAAAGGTGGTCGCACTTTCGTTTTCACCAAAACCACGGATCGTGATCCGGCTGGCACGACCATCCAGACGCTGGGCAGCTAAACCCGGCATCCGCGCCAGAGATTCAGCAATACTGGAATCGGGGAGTTTGCCGATATCTTCTGCCGAAATCGCCTCAACGAAGGAACTATTGAACATTTTCAGGTTCTGAGATTCCTGCAGGCTGCGGCGGAAACCGCGAACCGAGATCACCTCAACCGCTTCTTCCTGTGCTTTGGCTTCTGCATCAGCGGCCTGAGCCAGCACGATGGAACTGTTGCCAGCTGCGGCTAACGCCAGCGTTAGCATACTGAGTTTAAATTTTGTCATAATCCTACCTACCCCGGAGTGTTGTTGTTTTATTACTGCGAAACTGAAAGCCATGCTGAAATTCGTCAGCTGCAGTTTTGCCATGCTCATTTATTAAACTTATTCGGTCGCCAGCTCAATATGAATACGTATTCATAGTGCAAAAGATGCCCCAGGCGGGTGCAACTGCCGGCAAGCTGCACTATCGTTGTGCAGCAGGCAGGCTGCCAACTGCCTTAAGTATGAACACGCCGGCAGCCGTTGCCAGAAAAAGCCAATATTGAAACGCTTAGCGCTGTAAAGCACTGCATACGTATGCAGGTTGTTTCTTCTTCAGCCGCCACTGTTTATGCTTGGCAAAAATCACCACTCCCTTAATTCAGGTGGTCTATGGGACAAGTTAAGCAACTCGCCACCCTGGCGGGTTTACAAGACAGCTATGTGCATGCCAATGGGCAGTTAGAGCATATTGATGCAGAAGTGCAGGCCAGCATTTTGCGGGCTATGGGCTTTGATCTCAGTAGCGAGCAAGCTATTGCCAACCAGATTGCGCAGCTGCAACAAGCCCGCTGGCAGGAACCCTTATCTGCCGTAACGGTTGCTGAGCAACAGCAACCCTTTAGTGTCAGATTGCAGCTGGAAGCAGCCAAAGCGGCAAGTCATTGGCAGTGGCAGATCGCATTAGAAGACGGCGACGTACTGAGCGGTGAATTATTACTGCAGGCCAAAGATATTGTGGAACAGGCCGAAATAAATACAGTCGCGATGCTGGCTTTTAATTTGCCGTTTCAGCTGGACCTACCGCTTGGCTACCATCAGTTGACGCTAACTGATGGTAAGCAGCCTCTGAGCCAGCAACTGATTGTGACGCCGGCCCGCTGTTTTCAGCTGCATGACAGCGCCATCCTGCATAAAACCATGGGCCCGGCCTTACAGCTGTACGCGGTGCGCTCTGCCCGCAACTGGGGTATGGGTGACTTTGCTGACTTAAAAGCTATGGTTGCCCCATTAGCAGCGGCCGGTAACGATTTTATCGGTTTAAACCCCTTGCATGCGCTCTATCCGATGCTGCCACAGGATTGCAGCCCATACAGCCCCAGCAGCCGTTTATGGTTAAACACGCTTTATGTCGCGCTGGATGAAACGCCGGATTATCAAGCCTGCACCGCAGCACAACAGCTAGTCGCCAGTGCCGATTTTCAGCAGCAGCTCGCCGCCTGTCGCGCCACGGCGAATGTTGATTATCCGGCTGTTGCCGCCTTAAAACAGCAGGTCGCGGCCTTGCTATTTCAGCATTTTCAGCAACATGAACTGGCGCTGCAAAGTGAAAGGGCCAAGGCGTTTCAGGTTTTCGTAGCAGAGGCCGGTGTGAGTCTGTATCAGTGGGCTGTATTCTCGGTACTACAGGGCCAATTGTTCTGGCAAGATCTGCAAACCGCCGCCTGGCAGCAATTTCCGCCAGAACTACAAAACCCGCATAGCCCCGCCGTTGCGGCCTTTGCCAAACAACATGCCAGCGCTATCGAACAGCAGCTGTATTTACAGTGGTTAGCACAGCTGCAGCTGGCAGAGGTGAAAGCCGAGTGTCGCAAGCAAGGTATGGCCATCGGTTTATACTGTGATGTCGCTGTCGGCACCAGCCGTAGCAGTGCCGAGAGCTGGGGCGCGCCAGATGATTTTTTATTAGATTTAAGTGTAGGTGCACCGCCGGATATTATGGCACCAAAAGGCCAGAATTGGGGCTTGCTGGCGTACAACCCGGTGACGCTGCGGCAAAAAGCCTATCAACCCTTTATTGAACTGATCCGCGCAAATATGCGCTATGCCGGCGCCCTACGGCTGGACCATGTGATGGCATTATTGCGGCTTTGGTGTTGCCCGCTCGGCGCCGATGCTACAGCCGGGTGTTATTTACGGATGCCGGCGCAAGAGCTGTTTGCCATTTTAGCGCTGGAAAGCCAACGTAATCACTGCGTCGTCATTGGAGAAGATCTGGGCACGGTACCGGCGGAAATCAGTGAGCTGATGCAGCATTATCAGGTGCTGTCTTACCGGGTATTTATGCTGGAGCAAAAGGCTGGCAGTTATCAGCATCGGGATCTGACCTATCCACCGCAGGCTCTGGCAACAGTGACCACGCACGATATGCCTACGCTGGTCGGCTTCTGGCAGGAACTGGATTTAGCGCTGCGTCATCAATTGGATTTATTCCCCAGTCCAGCTGTGGCCGACAGCCTGCACCAACTGCGAGAGAGCGAAAAGCAGATCCTGCAACAGCAGCTCGGCATTGCGCAGCCGGATGCGGCAACTCTGGTTCGTGCCTGTCATCTGTATACCGCAGCGACGCCGGCGCGTTTATTCGCCTATCAGTTGGAAGACCTGGTATTGCTGGAAACTCCGGTCAATATACCGGGTACCAGCACTGAATATGCGAACTGGCAGCGTAAATTACCGCAGCATATCGAGACGATTCTGAGCGATAACAAGGTACTGCAGCTGATGCAAGAAATTAAGCAGGCCCGCAGCTAGACTAAAGCTTGATAAGCCCGGCCATAACGCCTGTCTCTTATACACAAATCCC
>NZ_LZEJ01000014.1:0-79916 GCF_001704375.1 Alishewanella sp. HH-ZS
CAATTTGTGGGGATCCCTCAGGCGATTCGGTAAAACCTCGTCAATTGAAGGGGATAAGCTTAAAATTTATAAAGGTGATCTAGTTTTTGCCAAAAGAAATGCTTATCTAAAGCGTGTAGCGATTGCAGAGTTTGATGCAGTTGCATCTGCCCATTCATTAGTCCTTCGGGCCAAATCAGAAAATGTTCTTCCCGAGTTTTTGCCTTTCTTTTTACTTTCAGAAACATTCTGGGAAAAAGCGATTGAAATTTCCGTCGGCTCGCTTTCACCGACTATCAACTGGAGCACAATTGCAAAACAGGAATTCCTCCTCCCACCCAAAGAACAGCAAGCCGAACTTGCAGAACTGCTCTGGGCGATGGACGGTGTTATTGAGAGCGAGCTTGCAATGTTTAATAGGTTAAAAACTCAGTTAGACTGCAATATCGAATTTTTATTACATGGAATAGACCTTGCTGGTCAAACAATCAAAGAAGTTATCGCCAGTTTGTCTAAGACTAAAGGTGTTGTAAAACTTAAAGATTGTGGTGTTTTTCTCAAAGGAAAGGGTATCCCTAAATCCGTTTTAGTTGAATCAGGCGTCCCCTGTATACGATATGGTGAAATCTATACAGCACACCACCGAATAATCCGCGAATATCATTCATTTATTAGTCCTGCTGAATGTGCAAATTCTATTCGGTTGAAAAAGAACGATGTAATTTTTGCTGGATCCGGTGAAACGATAACTGAAATTGGCAAATCCGCTGTTTATGTTGGTGATGATGAGGTATACGCAGGTAGCGATACTCTTATTTTCAGACCTGAGGGTATGGATGGTTTGTATTTAGGGTATCTAATGAATTCTGTTTTTGTTAGACAGCAATTAAATATGTATGGAACAGGGGCTACGGTCATGCATATTTATCTCGATGATTTGAAGAAAATCGTTATTCCTATACATTCTTTTGAAGAGCAAAAGGCAATTGGCAAGGAATTAGAGCTCATTTGGACTTCCATCCACAATGTTTTAGCGTCAATTTCTAAAGCCAAAGCGCTCCAAAAATCCCTTATCAACGAGATATTCTAATGGCTTTTACCGAACTTAACTCTGTTGAATATTTTATTATTCATAAACTTTCCGGTACTAACCTCAATACGTTGGATAAGCCGTTTGCAGCCTCGCCAGAAGCGACTTATGGCCAGCACTGGCATTATCGCTCGGCGCAGGAGCTTAATCGCAGCGTTAATGAAGTACTGTTGGAAGATGAGTTAAGGGCGGCGCTGATCCGGCTTAATCCAGAAATTCAGCAAAAGCCAGAACGGGCCGATGAGGTGATTTATGCACTGCGGGGCGTTTTGAACTCCGTGGCGCATACCGGCTTGGTAAAAGCCAATGAAGAATTCTTAAAATGGTGCATTGGTGAGAAATCCATGCCCTTTGGTGAAAACAACGCGCATCGCCCGGTACGAATCTTCGATTTTGACGAGATGACTAACAACCACTGTATTGCCACCAATCAGTTCCGTATTCATCACCGAGAAACCAAAATTCCTGATGTGGTGCTGTTTATCAACGGCATTCCAGTAGTGGTGGGCGAAGCTAAAACACCTATTCGCCCAGCCATTTCTTGGCTTGATGGCGCGCATGAAATTCACGATATCTACGAAAATGCCGTGCCGCAGCTATTTGTGCCGAATATTCTATCTTTTGCCACTGAAGGCAAAGAATTGTTTTACGGTGCTGTGCGCTGCCCACTTGAGTTTTGGGCGCCATGGCGTGTTGAGGATACCGATACCGCTTTAGTAAAAGCGCTTGGCCTTGCCGAAATTGGCCATGAATTATCTGACTTATTAAACCCCGCACGCTTGCTGGATATTTTGCGCAACTTTACACTGTTTTCTTCAAACAAAAAAAAGCAGCGGATGAAGATTATTCCGCGTTTTCAGCAATATGAAGGTGCCAATAAAATTGTCGCCCGAGTGATTGAAGGGCAAATTAAAAAAGGCCTGATTTGGCATTTTCAGGGCTCGGGCAAATCGTTATTAATGGTATTTGCCGCACAAAAGCTAAGGCGAACTCAGTCGTTAAAAAGCCCGACGGTTCTGGTGTTAGTAGACCGTACCGACCTAGATACGCAAATATCCGGTACTTTTAATGCCGCTGATATTGCCAACGTGGTCACCACCGATAGCATCAATGAGTTACACGATTTACTGGCGAAAGATACTCGTAAAATAATTATTTCGACCATTTTTAAATTCCGCGATGCCAAGCCCAATATGAACACCCGCGACAATATTATAGTGCTGGTGGACGAGGCGCACCGCACGCAAGAAGGTGATTTAGGCCGGCAGATGCGCGCCGCCTTGCCAAATGCCTTTTTGTTTGGTTTAACGGGGACGCCAGTCAATAAAACCGACAAAAACACCTTCTGGGCTTTTGGTGCTACCGAAGATGCTGGCGGTTATTTATCACGCTATACCTTCCACGACTCAATCCGTGACGAAGCGACTTTGCCACTGCACTTTGAACCACGTTTGGTTGATATTCACCTCGACCGCGAAGCGATTGATGCCGCCTTTGAAGCCTTTAAAGATGAAGCCGCACTCACCGATGAAGAGGCTGATGCGTTAAATAAAAAATCCGCCAAGATGGCGGCGTTTTTAAAATCGCCTGAGCGAGTCGCAAAAATCGTCGAAGATATTGCCACGCATTTCGGTGAGAAGGTTGAGCCGCATGGCTTTAAAGCCATGATAGTGACGCCAGACCGCTATGCCTGTGTACAATACAAAGAAGAACTGGATAAGTACTACCCGCCTGAAGCCAGTGTGGTGGTGATTTCTACCTCAGCAAACGACGACTTTGACTTTAAGCAAAAGTGGGGCCTCGATAAAAGCCAGCAAGAAAAAGTGGTGGAAAGCTTCTGTAAAAACGACACGCCAGAGAAGTTTTTAATAGTGACCGCCAAGCTGCTGACGGGTTTTGATGCGCCCATTTTACAGACAATGTATTTAGATAAGTCGCTTAAAGATCATACGTTATTGCAAGCCATTTGCCGGACCAACCGCTTATACCCGAATAAAACCTTTGGCCGAATCGTCGATTATTTCGGTGTATTTGATGATGCCGCCAAGGCGCTGGAGTTCGATGAAAACACCATGCAGCAAATCGTTACGAACTTATCAGAACTGCGTGATGCCTTCCCGGCAGCGATGCAAGCGGCCTTGGCACATTTTGTTGGTGTCGACCGAACGCTTGATGGTTTTGAAGGCTTAGAAGCCGCGCAAAATGCCATTAAAGATAACGAGAAAAAAGACGCTTTCGCCAGAGATTACAAATACCTCAGTAAGCTTTGGGAATCGCTGTCGCCAGACAGAATTTTGGATGCGTATACCGCCGATTACCGTTGGCTGACTCAAGTGTTTGAATCTGTGAAACCAGCGGCAGACAACGTGGGCAAGTTGCTGTGGTTCTCATTAGGGGCCATGACCACGGAGCTTATTCACCAACATGTTCATGTAGGGGGAATTCACCATCTGGATGAGTTTGTACTTGATGCCGATGTCATCGAGGACATATTCAATAACCCAGATCCAAAAAAAGCGAAGGCCATTGAGAAAGAGCTTATCAATCGCTTTAAGCGCCATGCCGGTGACCCTAAATTTAAAAAGCTGTCGGAACGCCTGGAGGAACTGCGTAATAAAGCCGAACAAGGTTTGTTGTCATCGATCGAGTTTGTCAAAGAGCTCTGCAAAATCGCCCGAGATACCGTGGCGATTGAAAAAGAGATGATGAGCAACGAAAAAACACCGCAAGCGGCATTAACAGAGCTTTTCCTGGAACTAAAAACCGATCAAACCCCGGCAGTAGTGGAACGAATTGTTGCTGACATAGACGCCATTGTGCGGATAGTGCGCTTCCCAGGTTGGCAAAACACCACTGGTGGCGAGCGTGAAGTGCAAAAGTCACTACGCAAAGCATTGTTGAAATATAAGTTGCATACCGACCAGGTGCTGTTTGACCGAGCGTATGGGTATATTAAAGAGTATTACTAGTTGCTGATATGGAAGCCGTTAAAATGGAAAATGTGATAGCTAAAGCCCCACCGAAGTTGGTAAAGCTCAAATCTATCCCGATTGAACAAAAATTAGTGCCTAGCCCTGCTTACGACACTTTTTGGAAGTTTGCGGCTGAAAGACAAAAGATATTCGTAAAACAGCTTCAAGGTATTGGTAATGAGTCTTCTCTAACCAATGACTCAATTTTGCAGATTCATAAGTTTACTAATGCCTATAGAGTATGTGACCGAGTTAGCCAATACCTGATTCGAGATGTCATTTATTGCGATAAATTTGATTCACGCTCTCTCTTTTTGAGAATAATTTTGTTTAAACTTTTCAATAAGATTGAAACTTGGCAGTTATTAGAACGTGAATTTGGTCCTATCACAGAAGAAAATTTTAGTTCTGAAAAGTTTTCAATTTTCTTAGATAAGCAGATGGTGTCTGGCAAAAGAATTTACTCAAATGCTTACATGATGGCTTCGGGTTGTAGAGATTTTAAAGTCAGCAGAAAGCATCAAGCTCACCTTCAACTTTTAGATTTAATGATGAAAAACAACTTGCCTCTGAAAATTCAAGACTCAAACTCTATGAGAGAGGCTTATGAGAAAATTTTAGCTTATCCGATGATCGGAAAATTTTTAGCTTATCAGTACGTAACAGATATTAATTACAGCAACTTAACCGACTTTTCAGAGAACGAATTTACTATGCCTGGACCGGGAGCTGATGATGGGATTGCAAAGTGCTTTTTTTCTACTGGCGGTTATTCTGGCGCAGATGTCATTAAAATCATGACGGATAGGCAAGAATGCGAGTTTGCGAGATTGAAATTGAACTTTCCCCTGCTTGGAGGACGAAAGCTACATTTCATTGATATTCAAAATTTATTCTGTGAAACGGATAAGTATTGTCGAATTGCTCATCCAGAAATAAAGGGTATTTCTGGAAGAACAAGAATAAAGCAAAAGTATAATCCCAACAAAATTCCCATTAACTACTTCTTTCCCCCAAAGTGGAACATTGACATGGACGGCATTTATGGATCTAGATGAATATCAAAAATTAGCTTTAAAAGCGGCGAGATTTGACATAGCAGATGCAGAGGGGCGAGTCATTTCTCTTCTTGGATTAGCTGGTGAAGTAGGTGAGCTATCTACCGAATTCAAAAAGCAAATAAGAGACGGAAAGAGCTATAAAGTCTTCCAGAACAAAGTAATCGAAGAGCTAGGAGATATTCTTTGGTATTTAGCATCTATTTCGTCTGTTGAGGGGCTGTCACTAGAGGCAATTGCAAAAGCAAACCTGAAAAAAATTGAAAGTAGAACGCCCCAAGGAATTTCCGGAACTGCAGTATCTGCTAATTTACTAGATGACAACTTTCCCTCAGAAGAGCGACTTCCCAGAGCTTTTAACGTTGAATTTATTGAAAAATTTGAAAAAGGTAACTTGGCTTATATTCAAACAATGGTTGATGGGAAGGATTTTGGTAATCCATTAAGAGATAATCATTACGAAGACGATGGCTATAGATATCACGATATCTTTCATTTTTCATACGCAGTGGTACTTGGCTGGTCTCCGGTAGTCAGAAAGTTCTTCCAATGTAAGAGAGTTTCCAATCCAATCACCGATGAAGTAGAAGATGGCGGACGAGCCATTGTTATAGACGAAGCAATCTCAGCATTAGTGTTTGAGTACGCAAAAAAACATTCTTACTTAGAAGGGATTGATACAATTGATTTTTCGTTATTAAGAACCATTAAAGAGTTAACTTCTCATCTTGAGGTTTCCGTTAAAACCCATTGTCAGTGGGAGCGTGCAATTTTACTAGGTTTCGAGATCTGGCGTGAGATTAAAACAAAAAAGGTTGGAAAGGTGTATTGTGATTTATCCAAGGGTGAGATGAATATTGTCAATTAAGAACTAATTTTTATTTGTGCGCTAAGGACAAAATTTGAATATGGAGATTATCTATGGCAAAGAATTTAAGAAATGTTTTTGTTAGCCATCATCACAAAGATGATGCAAGCGTTGATGGTTTGACAAGGATTTTGGCAGGTAAAAACCTTAACATTAGGAATAGCTCAATTAGAGTGAAGCCAGAGAATCAACAGAGATTAGATCAAAAGCGGGTTAGTGATCTAACAATAAAACGACTTCTCAGAATGAAGATGCGTTGGGCTAGCCAGTTGATTGTCGTTATTGGAAAGGAAACTCACACGCGGCAGTGGGTTAATTGGGAAATTGAACAAGCACATAAGTTGGGAAAGCCGATTATTGGTGTATATGAATCAGGTTTGACTAACAAAGTTCCCGTACCCGAAAACTTAGAAAAATATGGTTCTGCGGTTGTCCCTTGGCGAGCAGATTCTGTAATTAAGGCGATAGAAGGACAAAGCATATTCAAAAATCCTGATGGTAGCCCTGCTCCAAAATTAAGCGGCGGTAACGTAGTATGCTAATTAATGAGGGAGCAAGCCTGTTTGTTTATCCAATCCCAAGAGATTTGGGGTTTGCGCCAAATCCCTTCCATGGTTATTGTACCTTGGCGACATGCAAACCTAAGCTGAGGAAGTCAGCCAAAGTCAATGACTGGGTTATGGGCCTTGCAGCATCGAATGCGAAAGAAAAAAAATATCATTGTATATTTTTGATGAAGGTAACTGAAAAACTTACATTTCAAGAATATTGGGCAGATCCAAGGTTTGAATTAAAAAAACCAGTTCGGAACGGCAGCAAGGTCCAAGTCCTTGGCGATAATATTTATCATAAAAATGCTGCGGGTAAGTGGATACAAGAAGATTCGCATCATAGTAACGCAGATGGAACAGTTAACGAGGTTAACTTAAAAAGGGATACCGGCAGTACACATGATGTACTGGTTTCGGAATGCTTCACATATTTTGGTTGTGAAGCATTACAGCTAGATCTTAATGCGCTAGGATATAAGCCTGTCAGGGATTATCGAAAATTCAGCTTGGTTACACAGCTATATGCGAAAGCTTTAATAGAAAAAACAGTCATGAAATCCGCTTATCGGAATATGGTAGTTGGAGATCCTATACACTTTAATTTGTTTGATAAAAGAGTCGACCAAGGCTCAGGAAAATACTCATAATTATGGCATTAGAAGAATTAAAAGCAGATGAGATTGCTGAAAAAGTCGACGTAACACTTTTAACTATCGCTCTTGGTGAAGATTTTAATATCAAATTCGATATATCACTTTATGTTATTTTGTTAGGAGCGCTAGTTCTAATCGTTCTATTAGCCTATAAGCACATTTGGAGAGGCGGTTTAAGTTTTAGAACCTTCGAGATTGATGAAGCTGAAATCGGGTTAGGCAATCAAAAGTTAAAGCTTAAGCCTAACCTCGTAGACAAGCAGATTGCTTATAAAATTTGGGTTGAACTAAGCACCAGAAAAATAGGATTGCCGATAGATCTTGAAAATGACGTTGTCACTGAAGTGTATGATTCGTGGTACACATTTTTTGCAGTGACCCGAGAATTAATAAAAGAAGTTCCGGTTGCAATGTTTAAGAGAGAAGATACCGCCAAAATAATCGGTTTATCAATCGATATACTAAATGAAGGCTTAAGGCCGCACCTGACAACATGGCAAGCAAAATATCGGCGCTGGTTTGATTCGCAATTGACAGAACAAGATAATAAAAACTTATCACCTCAAGAAATTCAGGTTAAGTATCCAGATTATGGGAGATTGAGAGTGGATCTCATGAAGGTCAACTCCTCATTAATTAAATATCGCGAGGTAATGCGTAAACTTATCTCAAATGGCTAGCTTGCTTTATCCTGGATTTACAGGGAATTCAAATTGTTGGGTTTAAAATCAGCCGCTTGCTTCAGACATGATAGTTACTCGTTGATTATTTTAGCTAGATATTCTGATAATCTAATCAACGCCTCTCTCCGCTCATCAAAATAATCATGCTGGTTATAAATCCCCTCAACGCCCTGCAGTTTATGGTTTAAGCAGCGCTCGGCGACATAGCCTGGTACGCCTAGTTGCGCCAGCAAGGTGCGGCAGGTGCGGCGTAAGTCGTGTACTGAGAAGTGCTGTATATCGCCCATTTTGTTGGGTGGCTGTTTCTTTTTGCCTGCTTCATGGCCAAATAGCTTGGTAATGGCGCGGTTGAGTGTGTCGGCACCCATATGTGGGTTTTTGCTGCTGCGCCGGTTGGGGAACACATAGGGTGACCCTGCTGCACGAATTTCCAATTCTTTAAACCAGGTTACGCATAACTCAGGTAGGGGGATAGTTATTCCTACACCGGATTTGCTGCGCGCCTTTGGTAGCTCCCAAATTCCTGCCTTTAGATCGATCTCTTGCCAACTGGCTTCTGTTAGCTCGCTTTTACGTACGCCTAACGTGACTAATAGCGCACAGGCTAGGTAATTCTCTCGGGCAAAACTATCCGTATTTTCCCGAAACACTTTAAATACCTGGGTAAGCTCTTCCAGGGTAAGTGCCCGATCTTTGCTTTGCTCTACGCCACCGGCATCGCTTACGTTAAAGGCGCTGGCAGGGTTGGCACCCACTACATCGAGCTTTATGCCGTGGTTAAATAGCTGCTTTAAATACAGCAGGGCGTCATTAGCGGTGGTGGGGCGGCCGGATTCGGTAATGGCTTCGATAATAAACTGGATATCACGCGCGACCACTTTGTTGGGTGCGGCAGCGCCGATATGCGGTGCGATATCTTTGCGGTAAACCCGCTCTGGGATATTCGGGTGCTTAAGGCGTTTGATATTGCCTTTATGCCAGTCGGCAAATAAGTCGTCTACGGTTTGCAGTTGTTGCTGCTTGGCACGTTGTTTTAAAAACAGTGGATCAACCTTTTCTACCACTAACTGCTTTTTCTGCATTACAGCTTCAGCCCGCGCTTCGGCTAATGTCATATTGGCGTATTGGCCTAACGTCATCTCGCGGCGTTTGCCGTTGGAGGTATAGCGTAAAAACCAAAAAGGATTACCTGATTTGGGTACTGTTAGGTATAGGCCCTCACCATCGCCAAACCTTCCCGGCTTACCTTTCTTAATTAAAGATTCTACAGTCTTTGTAGTTAGGCTACCCATATTCCCTCTCAAATCAGTAAGTTACTTTTTGGTGGTTTACCCGCCACCTGCGATCTGAGTTAGTCTAACATACCCACCGTTTTACCCACCACTTTTTTGTGGCTTGTGGTGGATAAAGGTGGATTTCGGTAGACTTGGGTTTTACTTAAGTTATTGAAATTATATGATTAATGCATCTTGGTGGATGCCCGTAGACATTATTCGATATTTTGGATCTGCTCCCGCATCTGCTCAATTAACACCTTTAACTCCACTGCCGCATTGGTAATCTCAGTGCTGATGGCTTTCGACGATAGCGTATTCGCTTCGCGGTTAAATTCCTGCATCATAAAGTCTAAGCGTCGGCCGCAGGCGCCGCCTTTTTTAAGGGTGTGGCGGGTTTCTTTAATATGGGCGTCTAAACGGTCCAGCTCTTCGGCGACGTCAGATTTCGAGGCTAAAAACGCCATTTCCTGCTCCAGGCGGCCCTGGTCCAGGTCAGCTTTAATTTCATTTAAGCGGGTCAGAATGCGGTCGCGTTGCCATTGCATGGCTTGCGGCAGGTGGCTGCGCACAAAGGCCACTTGCTCGCTAATGGCGGTTAAACGCTGCTGGATCATCTCTTCAATAGCTGCGCCTTCGCGGCCGCGGCCGGCTAAAAAGTCTTGTAAGGCGGCATCGAAACCGGCCAGCAGTTCGGCTTGCAGGGTGTCTAGGTCTTCGCTTGGTGTTTCCATTACGCCGGGCCAACGCAGAATGTCGGCAATATTTAAGGTGGCTTGCGGTGCTTTTTGCAGTAATTGCTGCGCTTTTTGCAGCAGTTGCTCGGCAAACACATCATTTAATTGCAGTTCGCCGGCAGCCTGATTGGCCTGATAGCGTAAATTCACCTCAATTTTGCCGCGTTGCAGGCTGTTACGCAGCTTGTCGCGCAGCAGGCTTTCTAAACCACGGAACTGTTCGGGTAAGCGAAAGTAGGATTCTAAATAACGCTGGTTTACCGAGCGGATCTCCCACTGGGCGGTGCCCCAGCTGGCTTTGGTTTCGTGGCGGGCGAAGGCGGTCATACTGTGGATCATAAGGCGGTTCCAAAACGGCAAATAAATTGGAGTATACCTGAGTTTGGCGAATTTGGGGGCATGCTGCCAAATTCGTAAATAATGGCGCTTAAGCATGGCCTTAGGCACGGCCTTGCGCTGGGTTTAAAGCCGAAGTCAGCTGTTACAAAGATAGCCGTCAGCGGCTATAGCCCCTATAATGGTGGCTAATTTATCAGTCAGGAGTAGCCCAATGCGTCCAAGTGGCCGTACCGCCAGTCAAATCCGCCCGCTCGCTTTTACCCGTCAGTTCACTGCCCATGCCGAAGGCTCAGTGTTAGTTGAGTTTGGCAATACCAAGGTGATCTGTACCGCCAGTGTTACCGAAGGCGTACCACGTTTTTTAAAAGGCAAGGGCCAGGGTTGGATTACCGCGGAATACGGCATGCTGCCGCGCGCGACGCATAGCCGCAATGACCGGGAAGCGGCCCGGGGTAAGCAGGGTGGTCGTACTATGGAAATTCAGCGCCTGATTGGCCGCGCTCTGCGCACCGCTGTGGATTTAAGCCTGCTTGGCGAAAATACCATTACCATCGACTGTGATGTGATTCAGGCTGATGGCGGTACCCGTACTGCTTCGATTACCGGTGCCTGTGTCGCACTGGTTGACGCGCTGAACTTTATGCTGGCCAAAGGCCTGATTAAAAAGAACCCGCTGCGTTATATGGTGGCGGCGGTGTCGGTGGGGATCTATCAGGGTACAGCCGTTGCTGATCTGGATTATGCTGAAGATTCGGCTGCCGAAACCGATATGAATCTGGTGATGACCGAGCAGGGCGAAGTGATTGAAATTCAGGGCACCGCCGAAGAGGCGCCCTTTAGTTTTGCGCAGATGCAGCAAATGCTGGAGCTGGGTGCGGCGGCCATTACTGAGATTGTGGCCGAGCAAAAACGGGTATTGGCGAAGGAGTAACGATGAAAGCCTTTCAACGGGAATTTATTGAGTTTGCGTTATCACGCAATGTACTGAAATTTGGTAGCTTTACGCTGAAATCTGGCCGGATTAGCCCGTATTTTTTTAATGCCGGCTTATTTAATACCGGTGGCGATCTGGCAAAACTGGGCCGCTTTTATGCGGCTGCGCTGCAGGACTCGGGTATCGAATTTGATGTGCTGTTTGGCCCGGCTTATAAAGGCATTCCTATTGCTACTACCACTGCTGTGGCGTTGGCCGAGCACTATCAGCGCGACCTGCCATACTGCTTTAACCGCAAAGAAGCCAAAACCCATGGTGAAGGCGGTAATTTAGTCGGCGCAGCATTAAAAGGCCGTATTATGCTGGTGGATGATGTGATCACTGCCGGTACGGCGATCCGCGAATCTATGCAGCTGATCCAGGCGCAGGGCGCAGAGCTGACCGGCGTGCTGATTGCACTGGACCGGCAGGAGCGCGGTCAGGGTGAGTTGTCGGCGATCCAGGAAGTCGAGCGCGACTTCAACACTAAGGTGATTTCAATTATCAGCCTGCCGGATCTGATTAGCTATCTGGCAGACAAGCCTGAGCAGGCCGAGCACCTGGCGGCGGTAAAAGCCTACCGTGCCCAGTACGGTATAGCCTGATTAAATCTCTTATCTGCGGCCAGCTCTTTGCTGGCCGCGTTGTTTGCGCCCAGCATTGGCGCATTATTGCAGGTATTAGCATTAGCAACAGGGAATAGGATTAAGTATGCAAAAACCAAATGGGACTGGCATCGGGCGCATTATTAAAGCGGCTCGTTGTTCAATGCAGGGTTTTAGTGCCAGCTGGCGCTATGAGTCGGCCTTTCGCCAGGAAGCGACGCTCACGCTGCTTGCCATCCCTGCTGCCATCTGGTTGGCCGACTCAGTGGCGCAGTTTGCCCTGCTGCTGGCGGTATGGTGCCTGGTTCTGGTAGTGGAGTTACTGAATTCGGCCATTGAGTCATTAACCGATCGGGTAGGTTTAGAGCGGCATGAGCTATCTGGCCGGGCCAAGGATATGGGTTCGGCAGCGGTTTTTGTCAGTTTAGTGATAGTAGCGCTGGTTTGGGGCGCGGCACTGTGGCAGAAACTGGCCTGATGCTGTTATAGCGACGTCAGCACTGTCGCGGGTGCCTTAGGTAGCACAGCCGCACTCACCAAGACAGCATTACGCAAACAGGCTTTGCTCGAGTAACGCCCACTGCGCCGCCCAATACTGGGTTGGCAGGCGTTTAAAGCCGGAACGGACAAACTGGCTGATCTTGCCTTCTATGGTGGCCAGCAGCAGGTTTGCCAGCTCCGCCTCATCGATAGTAAAGCTTTTACCTTCCCGTAATTTGCGCTCGCGCAAACACTGTTTAAACTGGGTTTCCAGCCTTTCAAACAGCGCTGCGACGCGCTCCAGCAGGCGCTCTTGCTCGCCCTGTAGCGCGTCACCGGTCAAAATACGGCAAAAGCCCGGGTTACGCTCGGCAAATACCAGTACCAGTTGCAGCATCAGACTGATACGGGTTTGGGTATCCTTGTGCTCTTCGGTTATGGCATTAATGCGCGATAGCAGCGTATCTTCAATAAATTCTATCAGCCCTTCGTACATCCGCGCCTTGCTGGGGAAATGCCGGTACAGCGCCGCTTCCGACACGCCAACCTGCTCTGCCAGGGCGGCGGTAGTAATGCGCTGGCCATTGCTGTGGCTTTGTAGCATTGCCGCTAACGCCTGCAGGATATCTTCTTTACGGTTTGATTTTTTTATTGTTGCCATGCGACTGCTCAGATCCTTAGCTAATTCAGAAGTAGGGACGCTTTCGCGCCCTTACTGCTTGCCAGAGTGACCAAAGCCACCTTCACCACGCTCTGAGCTGTCAAAGCCCTCGACCAGATTAAATTCGGCCTGTACCACCGGCATAAATACCAGCTGGGCAATGCGGTCGCCCGGTTCAATGCTAAAGCTGTCGCTGCCGCGGTTCCACATCGACACCATCAAGGGCCCCTGATAGTCCGAATCAATCAG
Source organism: Alishewanella sp. HH-ZS (assembly GCF_001704375.1). Classification (NCBI taxonomy): domain Bacteria; kingdom Pseudomonadati; phylum Pseudomonadota; class Gammaproteobacteria; order Alteromonadales; family Alteromonadaceae; genus Alishewanella; species Alishewanella sp. HH-ZS. The sequence goes on from NZ_LZEJ01000014.1 coordinate 13,173, forward strand.
CCCCACCAGATTGCCAAGTACGATGCCATGTTTATGCCCCAGGCCCGAGCGCGGCAGGATGGTTGCGCACAGGTTGGCATCGCCAATATGAATGGCAATACCGGTTGGGATCAGCACGGTTTGGCCCGGTGCCAGTACCAGTGTTTGCTCCAGACAAGCACGTAAATCCAGGCCCGCTGAGCCGGGAGTGGCATAGGCTGGTAACGGAAAGTCGCGGCCGATCCGCGGGTCGAGAATTTTCAGATCTATAGCTTTTTTCATCGGTTTTACTGCTTCGCTGCGTTATTAAGTTAAGAATTTAGTTTTTATAATGTTCGCTGATCAGGGTGATCAGCTGTGTGGCTAACTGTTGCTTTGGTGCCTTTGGCAAATCCAGCTCGCCGCCGCGCCAGATCACGCTAAGGGCATTGTCATCGCTGTTAAAGCCACGATCGCTGGCCGATACATCATTGGCACAAATCATATCCAGCCGCTTATTCAGCAGCTTTTGCCGCGCATATTCCAGTACGTTACGGGTTTCGGCGGCAAAGCCGACGGTAAAGGGCCGCTGCTGCGGCAGGGCGGCGACGGCGGCAATAATGTCCGGATTTTTTACCAGCGTCAGCTGCATCTCAGCTTCGGCGCCTTTCTTCAGTTTATCGGCCGCGATTTCCGCTACCCGATAGTCGGCGACAGCGGCACAGCCAATAAAAATATCCGATTGCACCGCGGCAGATAGCGCCGCCTGATGCATCTGCTCGGCACTTTGCACATCAATCCGTGTTACGCCGGCGGGGGTAGCAAGTTGCACCGGGCCGCTAATCAGCGTGACCTTGGCGCCCATAGCCGCAGCGGCCTGAGCCAGCGCAAAGCCCATCTTGCCAGAGCTGTGATTACTGATATAGCGCACCGGATCAATAGCTTCGCGGGTCGGGCCGGCGGTAATGGTAATGCGTAAACCTTGCAGATTTTTGACCGGGCTAAATAATTGCTCGGTCAGTGCGACCAGCTCCAGCGGTTCTAACATGCGACCAGCGCCAGTATCACCACAGGCCTGCGCACCCACGCCCGGGCCGAAGATGTGAAAATTATGTTCTTTTAATGTTGCGAGATTCTTTTGGGTAGCTATATTTTTATACATCTGCTGATTCATCGCCGGCGCTACCGCAATCGGGGCGCTACTGGCAAGTACACAGGTAGTAAGCAGATCATTGGCTAAGCCATGCGCCAGCCGGGCAATCACATCGGCACTGGCCGGGGCAATCAGTATTAGGTCGGCCCATTTGGCCAGTTCAATATGGCCCATCGCCGCTTCTGCGGCCGGGTCGAGCAGGCTGTGGCTAACCGGATTACCGGAGACGGCTTGCAGCGTTAGTGGGGTAATAAACTCCTGCGCCGCGCTGGTCAGGATAACCCGGACGTCGGCGCCGCGTTCGGTTAAGCGCCGCACCAGATCGGCACTTTTATAGGCAGCAATACCGCCGCTAATGCCAAGTAAAATGCGTTTATCAGCAAGGGTTTGCAACATGATTTCTGGTCCTGCTCCAGCCTCGGTCGGCATAAGATAGCACGGAAACTCCAATTCAGCACCCGTTCAGCTGCTAAGCGCTGACAACATCAACAACAGGAGGTCAGGATGGCAATTACAGACTGGCCGCTCAGTGAGCGACCACGGGAGAAACTGTTAACATTGGGGCCGGCCACCTTATCGGATGCGGAGCTACTGGCGATTTTCTTACGCACCGGTATTGCCGGTACCGACGCGGTGAGTCTGGCCAGGCAGTTGTTGCAGCAGTTTGGTGATTTACGCGCCTTGCTCGGCGCCAGTCGCAGCGAGTTTTGTAATGCCCGCGGTTTAGGTGAAGCCAAGTATGTGCAGTTGCAGGCGGTACTGGAGTTAAGTCGGCGTTTTTTACAGCAACAGTTAAAACGCGATACGGTCTGCTCAGAGCCTGCGGTAGTGCGAAAATATTTAGCCCATCAGCTGAGCGGTGAACTACGCGAAGTCTTTCTGGTACTTTACCTTGATAATCAACATCGTATGATTGGCTCCGAGCCATTATTTTACGGCACTATTGATGCCTCCCCGGTGTACCCGCGTATTGTAGTTCAGCACGCTTTGAAGCATAATGCCGCCGCCGTTATTCTGGCGCATAATCACCCCTCTGGGGTGGCTGAGCCAAGCCGCGCCGACCGGGCAATAACGGAGCGCCTGACCCAGGCTTTAGCACTGGTTGATATCCGGGTGCTGGACCATTTTGTGGTAGGGGATGCGGAAGTGGTGTCTTTTGCAGAGCGTGGCTGGTTGTAGCAGGCAGCAAACCTGAATACAGCCCGGCGTGAGTCTCGATGCAAGGCGTTTTCGCAGCGCTGCCCGCTGGCCGGGAAAATGAATTTGTCTTGAGTTTAACCGTACTTTCGTGTATAAAGTGCGCCCTCATCCATTTTCGGGGCAACCTTCAAGGCCAGAAGGGTGAAAGATAGCTCGAGCTGACGTAATTTTGGAGAAATATTGACATGTCTAGAGTATGCCAAGTAACTGGCAAAGGTCCGATGGTAGGTAACCGTCGTTCGCACGCCAACAACGCGACTAAGCGCCGTTTCCTGCCTAACCTGCAAACGCACCGTTTCTGGGTTGAAAGCGAAAACCGTTTCGTCACTTTACGTACCTCTACCAAGGGTATGCGTATCATTGACAAGAAAGGTATCGACGCTGTATTAGCAGAAGTTCGTGCTAACGGTCACAAGGTATAAGGAATTAACAAATGCGCGATAAAATCCGTTTAGTTTCTTCTGCTGGCACTGGCTTCTTCTACACGACAACGAAGAACAAGCGCACTATGCCAGAAAAGATGGAAATCAAAAAGTTCGATCCTAAAGTGCGTAAGCACGTGATTTTCAAAGAAGCGAAAATCAAGTAATCGAACCCCAGAAACCCGGCACTGCCGGGTTTTTGCTTTTTAGCCCTGCTGCCGTTACTATCTGCACCACGCCTTATCAATAACGAACCGCTGCGTTCTTCTGCTCATATCATTATGCTGAAACTGTCACGCCGTAACTGGAATAATGTGCTGATTTTTATAGTGCTGTTACTGATGTTTAGTCTGTATGACTGGCGGGGTACCGGTCAGGCACCTACGACAAGCAGCTTATTACCGGAACAATCGCAGCTGCTGAGTATTGCGGTAGGAGAGGTGCGTTTAGTGCAGGCGGCCGGGCAATGGCAGTTGCAACCACGCAGCAACAGCAGTGTCAGTGCCCAGCAAATGCTGAATGCCTGGCTCTATACACCGCTGCAGCCAGCCGTTGGCGCGGCTAAGCCCACTCAGGCGCCGGTTGCCCAGGCCAGTGTGCAACTGGCCGGTGAGTTTGCACCTACTATCTGGTTGCTCTATCCCGCACAGCAGGATTATTTACTACAACAGGTGGGGCAGCCCCAGCTTTATTTGCTGCCTGCCGCGCAGGCTCGGCTGCTGTTTTTAATTGATTAACCCCTTAGAGAACCTGAGTACCGGAGTATAAAATGCCAGAGTTACCTGAAGTTGAGGTCTCGCGTTTGGGGATCAGCCCGCATTTGCAAGGACAACAGCTAACCAAGGTTGTCGCCCGGCAGCGTCAGTTGCGTTGGTGGGTGCCGGATGAGGTGCTGCAGCAACAGCAGCAACCGATTTTAGCGGTAAGACGGCGCGCCAAGTATTTACTGCTCGATTTGCCCGGCGGCAGTATTATTCTGCATTTGGGGATGTCGGGGCATTTAAAGGTGGTACCGGCGGATCTGGCGCCGGGTAAACATGATCATCTGGATTTGCTATTTGCAAACGGTACTGCACTGCGCTTAAACGATACCCGGCGCTTTGGTGCCGTGCTGTGGCAGGCACAAGGCGAGCAACATCCGTTGCTGGCCCAGTTAGGGCCTGAGCCATTAACGGCCGACTTTACTGCGGAAACCCTGATCCAGGCTTGTCAGCGCCGCGGCAGCGCGATCAAACTGGTATTAATGGATAACCATGTGGTGGTGGGTGTTGGGAATATTTATGCCAATGAAGCCTTATTTAAAGCTGGTATTAATCCACAGCAACCGGCGCGCGACGTCAGTGCTGATAAGTTGGCATTGCTCTGTACCATCGTCAAAGAAACCCTGACGGCGGCAATAGTGCAGGGCGGCACCACGCTGCGTGATTTTAGTCAGGTAGACGGTAAGCCCGGCTATTTTAAACAGGAGTTATTGGTATACGGCCGTGGTGGCCAGCCGTGCGTTAACTGCGATACTGCGCTGTCAGAAGTGCGGTTGGGCCAGCGCAGTACGGTATTTTGCCCGCTCTGTCAGCCGTTGCTGCAAAAGAACTAGGGCGTGTTGACGTTTGCTGCTTAGATTTTAGTCTGGCGCAGTGTTAAAAACGGCGCTTGGCAGTCACACGCCACTGCCAGCTGCCGAGATCCGGGTTATCACTGATTGGCCGCGTCAGATCCAGATGAATCATGGTGCCGCGGCTGGAGTGGCTGGACAGCAAGCGAATGCCGACGCCCAGGCCAAACAGAATTTCATCATCGATACCGGCTTTACCGTTTAATGCGGCCAAATCCTCTGCGGAGCGGCCGCCCCAGCTGCGGCCGACATCACCAAAGGCGGCAAAGCCGACATCAAAAATCTGCCATAAATTCCAGTCGGTATAATGGCGATACTCTGCGGTGGCCACCATGCGGTTATCGCCACGCTGATAATACAGCGGGAAGGCGCGCAGGCCACTATCGCCGCCGAGATACAGCGCTTCGTCGGCAAACAAGTTGCGGCCGCGTTCGGCGGAGATACTGCCGACCAGACTATTGCGGGCGTTGAGCTGATGATTAAGCTGTAAACCCAGATGCCACAACTCTTGCTTGCGCTGCTGCCAGTCCAGCTGTTGATAGGCCAGATCTGAAAAGAGCCAGGTGCGGTCGTTCAGTTGCCAGGCTTTGCTTACCTCCGCTTCCAGCCTTAAACCATCTTCATCGGCGCCCAGCCAGGGTTGCATTAAGCCCAACCGCAGCCGCAGTTGCCAGCCGGCATTAATATCCTCTACCCGGTTAAACTGATTGATATTAAACAGCTTGTAGAAGTCGTCCTGCAGTAACTGGTATTCCAGATAAAGGTAAGACAGGTTGCGCTGTTCAGGCAAGCTTAAAACCGTACTGTCCAGTTCATTAAAATCAACATCCTCCAGTTGCATACCAATATTGAGCCGTTGGATGGTGTGACCGCGCAGTGCCAATTTAAAACCGGCAGAAGCATCAAACTGGTGCCGGGTGCGGTTATATTCGTTAACGGTTTCCGATAATAAGTAATCAGTGACCTGCTCTTTGTTTTTTACCAGGTCAGCATTAAAGGCCCAGTTCGAATCCAGCCGGTAGAACGGCCGCTGTACTGCGAAGCGATAATTTTCACCATCCGAGTTATCGGCATAGCTAAGCAGGGTGTTCCAGTGGCTACCAAAGATATTTGGGCTAGCGAAGCTAAGTAAGTAACCACTACGCTCACTGTCTTTGGCGTAATCAAGCTGGATCTGATTACCTGAACCCAGCAGGTTATCTTCGGCAACACCTAGCGAGTACTTGGTTTCACCCCCCTCGCTGGAAAAATCGATTTTTGGCAGGAGTGACCAGTTATCCCAGGTGGTGACGCGCACGGTCGCGGTATTCGCTCCAGGGCAATACTGTACAACCTCTACCCTGGCATCACGCAGATAACGGCGGCTACGTAATAGACGCTCGGTCTCGGCCAGCTCTGATAGGTTCAGCGGGGCATCCTGCAGAAACAGTAAGTCATCGCGGATGGTTTGTTCGGTGGTAATAATGTGGGTGTGGTTAGCAAAGCGATGTAGCCAGAATATACCAGGCTCATCAAGATCAAAGACGTTTTCTTGTTGAAATTGAATTGTAGCAATTATCGGTTGGCGTGTTTTTAGTTTTGTCGGATCGAAGTCAGACTGACAATCTGCCGCAAGGGGCAGACTGCACAGACCGATACCGAGCAGACCAAACTGACGCCACATTACACTTCTCCCTTTAACTGCGTCCGGATTTTGCCTCGCTACTGGCAGTGCCGCTTGTAAATTGCATTGGCGTCATGCCCTCGGCCGAAAGATATACCGTACGTTGTGGATAGGGTATTTCAATATTTTCTGCTTCAAAGGCGAGTTTGATCTCCTCTTGCAAACTATTACGCAAAGCCCGGAAATTTTCTGACGTACTCCACACTGAAAATTGCAGATTCAGTGCTGAATCGCCAAAGCCGGTGAATAAAAACGCTGGCGCCGGTTCATCCAGACATAACGGATTGTTCTCAGCAACGGAAAACAACACTTGTCGTACTTTGGAGATATTTTCTTTATAGGCGACGCCCAACAATATATCAAACCGCCGGATCGGGAACCGGGTCAGATTAGTCACTTCAGATTTAATCAGGCTTTCATTCGGCAGCCTTACAAAGAGATTATCAAAGGTACGCAGTTTTACAGAAAGTAAATCGATCGACAGCACCTCACCGGTAGTATTACCCACTTTAATCACATCACCGACCTGAAAAGGTTGCTCGCCAATTAAAAACAGGCCGCTAATCAGGTTTGAGGCAGATGTTTGTGAGGCAAAGCCAATAGCGACAGATAGTACCCCAGCGGCCCCGAGTAACACGCCCAGCGAAAAGCCCAACTGATGTAATGCCGATGCGCTGAATAATGCCAGGATGAGCCAGTAAATCAGACGTTTAAACAGTGCGGCATGATGGCGGGAAAAGTTTTTACTGATCAGTTTTTCGGCAGCCCGTGACACCTGGCGCGCCAACACAAAGCCAATGCTGACAAATAACAGTGCTTGCAAGCCATTTATCACAGTAGGTGAATTTAAAAATAGCCAGAGTTTGTCTAGCATAGCAACTCCTTAGTGCTGAAAAATGTCGGTGAACGCACGGACCAGGCCTCTGGAATCCGTTTTAAACTGCGCCGGTGCGAGTTGCTGTTGGCTGGTCAAACCTACTGGTAAGGTTTGACCCAGTTGAAAGTGGCTCAGGCTTTGCAGGTTTTCATGTCTTAATACTATCGGATCGGTCCATAAGCTGCCGTCCTGATGACCATACAGTGCCAGATAGGGTAAAGGAATACTTAGCTTATCCAAGGTTAATATGGCTGTGGAGCGGTTTTCAATGGTCACAGCAGTGATTGCCCGGTGCGGGCGTGGCGGAATTTCCTCTAAACAGTGTCTGGCCTGAGTTTTATCGGCGTAGCAAAGCTCCCCCTGATGCGTTGGTGGCCCAAACCAGGTATCAGATAAACGTTGCACAGGGAGCTGGAGCAAACTCAATGCAGGTTGTTGCACTGTGATATCGATCACCACCGGTGAGCTAATGTAAAACACACTGTTTTCTCCGGGGGGAATACTTACCCGCTGCCGGGTTTTAATTACCACGGACCGATCCAGTAGTTTGGGTTTAAGCTGAAAAGTAGTAGGGCTGTTGCGGAACATAAAGCGCTGTGTGGCGAGTAATTCAGGTAAACAGACCGCACCGTTGCTTTCTAATCTGCATTGCAGTTCTGATTCATTATCGCGCTCGAAGCTAAACAACCATTCCTGCAAATTACGCTTTAGGTATAAGGTAAGTGGACCTATAGCGACTTGCCAGCATTGCTCAAGCTCTAGTGCCTGAGGTAACCACCACTGTAAAGGTGAAGCGTGCTCAGATGTTGACATAATACACTCCTGTTGGTGACCCCTATGCTAGCAGAAAGTCGCAGTTGCACCAGAAAACTTTTTCCCGCTCAGGTTGAGTTAAGCTAAGTTAAACTATAAAATAACCAGCAATTTAGCCAGTCTTTACCTGGCAACTTAACCCTTACCCTTGTGGAGTTTGCATCCTTTATGGACTTACCCAGTAGCAGGCCTAGCCTGCATATTCCCAAGATTCGAATTAATCTGCGCTTAATAAGCTGACGCTATAATGTCTCTTATCAAGCGCCCGAGCTGATAAGAGGCCGTTATGGAATTACCCATTCTTATCGAAACCTTAAGTGCTGCCCTTGAGCACGATACGGTACATTTGGTTCGTGACCAGCTGGAAGATGTGCATCCGGCTGACTATGCTGCCGCGTTAACCGAATTTCCTCCCCAAGATTTATGGACCTTGCTCACTGCTTTGCCGCGAGCTGAACAAGCGGAAGTCTTTGGTTATTTACCGGCAGAGCAGCAGGTTAAACTGGCGATTAGCGTCAGTCGGCGTAAACTCTCGCCGATTATCCGGCAGATGTCGTCTGATGAACGCGCCGACCTGTTTAACCGCTTAACTGATGAACAGCGCGATACACTATTACCGGCGCTGGCTCAAGCTGAGCGGGAGGACTTGCTGCGTTTGACCTCCTACGAGGAGGGCACCGCCGGTGCTATTATGACCTCGGATTACGCGATTTTGCCGCCGGATCTGACCGTGCGGGAGGCAATTGAAGTACTGCGCCGGGAAGCGCCGGATAAAGAAACTATTTATTCCGCCTATGTGGTGGATAAAGCCCGCAAGCTGATTGGTGTGGTCAGCTTACGCGACCTGATACTGGCACCGGTCAGCATGCGGGTCGATGATTTAATGAATCATGACCCAATCTGGGCCAGTGTTGAAATGCCGCAGGAAGAAGTGGCGGCGTTGATCGCCAAATATGACTTACTGGCGCTGCCAATTGTCAATGAGCTGGAGCAGATGGTTGGCATCGTAACCTACGATGATGCGATGGACGTCGCCGAAGAAGAGGCCACCGAAGACTTCCATAAAACCGCAACCATCGGCAAGCTGGAAAGTAGTGTCAAGGAAGCGGGTATCGGTCTGCTTTACCGCAAGCGGGTGTTCTGGCTGGTGGTGCTGGTGTTTGGTAATATTTTTTCCGGTGCCGGTATCGCCTTTTATGAAGAAACCATTTCCAGTTATCTGGCACTGCTGTTTTTCTTGCCGTTACTGATTGCCAGTAGCGGTAACGCCGGCGCTCAGTCTGGTACGCTAATGGTACGGGCTCTGGCCACCGGTGATATCAAACTGCGCGACTGGGGCTATTTGCTGGGCAAAGAGTGTTTGGTTGCCGGTTTGCTCGGTTTAACTATGTCCGCTGCCGTGGTTGGCCTGGGCTTCTGGCGCGGCGGTGCAGATATTGCGATCGTCGTAGCATTAACCATGATGCTGGTGGTAGTGGTTGGTAGTTTGATTGGGATGTCGCTGCCATTTTTACTGAGCCGCTTTAATCTGGACCCGGCCACTGCCAGTGGCCCACTGATCACATCCATTGCGGATGTGGCTGGGGTAGTGTTGTATTTTTCAATTGCTACCTGGTATCTGGGGTTGTAAATTTTTTTATCTGTTGGTAACAACCCAAAGGTACTATTGCGCATGTATCGTGTATTCAATATCTTAAGCATATTAGGCGATTAAGTTGCAGAAAATGCCGGTCATTGACCGGCATTTTCGTGGCTGAGTAAAAATGCTTGTTTAAACGGATATGCGATGAGATTGTGGTTTGTGCTCTGTTGTTGTCTGCTGCTGACGCTGCCCTGCCGGGCGGTTGAGGTCGTAGTACATGCCGCGGTGACTGACACTCAGCTCAGCACCGCCCAGCTACGAGCAATCTTTACCATGCGGCAAACCCGCTGGTCTGATGGCCAGAGCATTCAGGTTCTGGTACTAGCCTCTGATCATGAGTTGCATCAGGCGTTTACCCGTAAATTTCTGAAGATGTTCCCTTATCAACTGGACGCAATCTGGCACCGACAACGCTATTCAGGTATCGGTGGTTCGCCACTACTGCTGGCGTCGGTAGATGAATTGCGTACCGCTCTTTCTCAAACTCCCGGCGCTATTGGCTATCTGCCCGCCGGTACCGGCACGGCTGAATTAAAAGTGGTGACACCGTATGAAAATTAATTGGTCAGCCGCGGCAATGCTGGCGTTATCCGCTCATACCACTGCCTCAGCCAGTGTAGAATGGCATGGCTTTATTGCACAGGGGCTGGCCCAGTCAGAAAATTCCAACGCGATTAACAACTCCGGTAAGGTGTCATCAGCGTTGAGTGAGCTTGGCTTAAACGCTAAGTGGCAGCTTTCAGATCGCTGGCGGCTTGCTGGTCAGGTTGTTTATCTGGATGGCGGTAATCGTTATCCGCAGGGCGCCCGACTGGATTATCTGTTTTTGGATTTTAGTCTGGTCGAGCGCTTTGACCATCAGATCAATCTCTATGTCGGCCGTTACAAAAACCAGCACTGGTTATTTTCCAGCACCCGTGATGTGCCCTTTACCCGACCAAGCATCATCTTGCCGCAATCCGTTTATTACGATGCGTTTCGCGATATTGCCGTGGCCAGTGATGGTATTGGTTTAAAGGGATATTGGCAGCACCCGGCCGGAGAACTGGAATATAACTGGAGTTATGGCGCGACCAAAATCAGTCGTGATCAAAGCCGTATTTTGCTAAGCCCACAAGTCCAGGGTAAGGCCGAACAAAAGTATGTGCATCAGGCCAGTGTATTTTGGCAGGGTACCGGCAGTCAGGCCAGTTATGGTCTGTCATTACTGGATTCCGAATTCAGCTATACCCCAGGCGATCCGGATGTTTTTGTTGCCAGTGAGGTGATCCTGCAGCGGGTGATGCTAAATTGGCGTTACCAGTTAGAGAATTGGGAGTTTGCTTCTGAACTGATGCAAGAGCGGATGTCAGTTAATGGTTTTTACCTACCGGTATTTGCAGAAACGCTGCATGGTCTGGGTGGGTATCTGTCGGCCCGCTATCGCTTTAGCGGAGGCTTATCTGCGCTGGTAACGGTCGATTATTTAACCCGCAACAAGGATGACAAACGTGGCAGCCGTTTGGAACAGCTCGGTGTGCCGGCTTATTTTGGCTATCAGCAAAGCCTGATGCTGGGGTTTAGTTACGATCTGGCGCCAAATCTACGCCTGCAGGCAGAGCAACACTGGGTCGATGGTACTGGCCGTTTGTCACCCAGTCTGGTGCCGGATCTGAGCAGAAATCAGCAGCGTTACTGGCAGTTGTGGGCATTACAACTGATGTATTGGTTCTGATGCGCTTTCTAAGCTTCCCGTCGAAGATCCTGGCACTGACGCTGGTATTGATGCTGGTGCTGCTGATCGTGATCACCTCTATCTCTGTACAGCGTCTCAATGATAGCTTTGCAACCCAGCAACAGTTAAAGCAGCAGCAGGTTGAGCAGCATTTCAGCCAGTATCAACAACTATTGCATAGCCAGTTACAAGCCTGGTTTGATAGCTTTGCCGAACTAATGCAACTACCAACGCAACAAGGGTTTAGTCAGTTTACTGAGGCTCTGCAACAGCGTTATGACAGCTTTAGCCTATACCTGAATATTGAAGCGCTGTGGTTTTTTGCACCCGATCAAGCTGAGCCAGTATTCGCAACCGGTGCACTGCCGGCCGAGCTGGCAGAGATGGTAATCCAGACCAGGCAACAACAACGGCCTGTTACCCGCAGTTACTGTGTAGAGCACTGCAGTACCCTGGTCAGTCTGCCGTTATCAGATCGCGATGGCCAGGTCGGCGTATTAATTGCCAGTCAAACACTGGCTGATATTGTCGTCGCAATGGGGCAGGCATTACGTAGTGAAATCATGATCGTCGCGACTGATGGTCAGGACACCCGAATTTTGTCTGCCACTTCACGTGCTCCTGTTGCCGCCTTTTCAAAGCTGAACGGCACCATCGGACTGTTTAATACCGATCAAAGCCCGTTCTACATATACTCTTTACCTCTGACTGAACAGCAAGGGCAACAGTATGCCTTATTGTTGCTGGAAGACCTCAGCGCTTATCAGAGAGCAAACCGACAGTTTCGCTGGCAACTGATTGGTATGGCCTCGCTATGCTTCCTGTTGTTTGCCTGGTTAACCTACTGGCTAACCCGACGCCTAACCGGTCGCTTGTTAAAGGTGTCGCGGGTGTTGCCGTTATTGGCAGAACATCAGTTTAAGGCGTTCCGCGCCGCCTTACCGGTAAAAAGCCCACTGCTGGTCGATGAAGTTGATCGCTTAAGTGAAGTCAGTCAGACTCTGAGTTTTCAGTTGGAACAGCTGCAACATGATGTGTTGACTCAGACCCGTGAGCTGGAAAATATGGCGATGTTCGACCTGCTGACTGGTCTGGCGAATCGCAATATGCTGCAGTTTCAGCTGAAAAAGCGGCTAGCGGCTTTAACACCGGCGGGGCATTTTCTGGGACTATTTTTTCTTGACCTGGACCAGTTTAAACGAGTGAATGATATTCGCGGTCATGAGCAGGGTGATCAGCTATTGATAGAAGCCGCGCAGCGCTTGCGGGGCGTGTTGCAAAAAACCGATTTAGCCTGTCGTTTTGGTGGTGATGAATTTGTGGTCGTCACCGAAGCACCCGATCTGCAACAACTGGAACAGCTGGCAGCGAGGCTGGTTGCGGTATTCCGCCAGCCGATGCAGCTACAGGGCGAAGAATACCAGCTGAATGTCAGTGTTGGTATCAGTAGCAGCCGGGATGCCAGTCTGAAGCCGGATGATTTGGTGCGCCAGGCCGATCTTGCCATGTACCAGGCTAAAGCCCGCGGTGGCAGCTGCTGGCATTTTTACAGTCAACAGATGTTTGATGCCTTTCAGGATCGCTTAGCATTAGAGCAGGATTTAAAGCTGGCGCTGAGTTTGCAGCAGTTTGATTTACATCTACAACCCAAAATCCGTCTAAGTGATCGGAAGTTAGTCGGGCTGGAAGCATTGTTACGTTGGCAAAGTCCAAGCCGGGGCCTGGTGCCGCCGGATGAGTTTATTTCAGTGCTGGAATATGCGCATTTAATTATCCCGGTCGGCTACTGGGTTATTGAACAGGGCTTCGGTTTGATGGCCGGTTTACGCCAGGCTGGGCTGGGCGACTTGCAGCTGGCCATTAATCTGTCGCCGGCACAATTAACTGATCCGGGCTTACCGGTGGTGCTGGAGCAGTTACTGCAGAAATATCAGCTGAACGCTGCGGATTTTGAGTTTGAACTTACTGAGAGTATGCTGGCGAAAAACCTGACCGAGACGATCAATAGTATGCAACGCCTGAAAGCCCAGGGCTTTGCCCTGGCGATTGATGACTTTGGTACTGGCTATTCTTCGCTCAGTTATTTACGGCAACTGCCGGTAGATACCATCAAAATTGATAAGAGCTTTGTATTTGGCATGCTGGATAATCAGGCCGACTACGACATCATTACCTCGACTATTGCCATGGTCCGCAAGCTGGGCTTACAGGTCGTGGCGGAAGGCGTGGAAACCCAGGCCCAGGCAAAAAGCTTACTGCAACACCAATGTGATCAGGGCCAGGGCTATTTATTTGCCAGACCAATCCCGGCGGCTAATTTGGTGCAAACTCTGACGGAAAATATTAATCAGCTACAACAGTGGCGCTAGGGCAGGCTTGCTCTTTTGCCGCTTGAATTTTGGTAATAAGTCCTCTAGACTGCCAGCGCAACCAAGGGGTGCCCTTCTGAAATATTCGGAGGTGTGCTGAGATGCCGTTTTGGTAAACCCTTAGAACCTGATCCGGATCATACCGGCGGAGGGATGGTGCTAACTCCCCAAAAAGCGTGCCTGTGACTTTCGTGTCCTGAGCCATGCTGTGTGATCCGCTACATCTATTCGGAGTTGATCACATGCTGTTTCGTATTTCTGCATTATCTCTGGCGTTAAGCGCTGCCATAGCGGTCAGCGCAACCGAAGCTGAACTTGAACATATCACGGTAAAAGGCGATTTCCGGCAACAGGATCTGCAACGTCTGGCGGGCAGTGTGGCGGTTTTATCCGAGCAGGATTTACAGCGCCAGTCGGTACAACACCTGGATGACGCACTGCGGCAATTCGCCAATGTCAACTTTGCTGCCGGGGCGTCCCGTGGCCGTTTTTTACAGGTGCGGGGTATTGGCGAGCGCAGCGAATTTATTGATGTGATTAACCCATCGGTGGGCATTCTGATTGATGGCATCGACTATGCCGGCTTGGGGATCAGCAGTCTGGCGCATCCGGAGCAACTGGAAATCTTCCGTGGCCCGGAAGCCACCCGTTTTGGTACCAATGCGCTGGCTGGCATGGTAAATCTGACCAGTAAGGCGCCTAGCGCCGTGGCGGAAGGGAAGGTCAGTGCCACTGTGGCTAACTACGATAGCTGGCAGTTAACCGGGGTCTATAGTGCGCCGATCAGTGAACAGCTGGCGTACAGCCTGACGCTGGATCAGAATAAATCAGCGGGTTTTATAAACAATGCCTATCTGAACCGCGATGACACCAATAATCTGGATGAATTTACTGCCCGGCTGCGCCTTGATTATCAGGCGTTAGCTGAGCTGAAACTCGGCTTTACCGCGCATTTGATTGATCAGCAAAATGGTTACGACGCCTTTTCACTGGATCGTAACCGCACCACCTTATCCGATGAGCCCGGGCAGGACAAATTACGTAGCAAAGCAGTAGCTGTGACAGCCGACTACCATGGGCTGGCGCTGGCGGATATGTTTACCCAGCTGAGCTATCTGAACGCGGATTCGGATTATGGCTTTGATGAAGACTGGAGTTATGTTGGTATCCATCCCTGGGGTTACTCCTATCAGGATCGTTACCTGCGCGGCCGTGAACAATGGACGCTGGATTACCGGCTAACCTCTAAAACCGACGGCCAGCTATGGGGGCAAACTGATTGGGTTGTTGGGCTTTATGCCAGTCAACGCGACCTGTCTCTGTCGCGATTACGCCGGGCCGAGAGTCGCTGGCGTTATTTTGATAGCAGCCTGGAGCGGCGTAATCTGGCGCTTTATGCTGAAACCCAAAGCCCACTGACCGACAAGCTGACGCTGGTGCTGGGTGGACGTGTCGAGCGCTACCGCGATGATTATCTGGACTCGGGTAATATTAGTTTACGCCCGAACGAAACCCTGTGGGGCGGTAAAATCAGCCTGAACTATCAGCTGAATCAGCAAGCGATGCTGTATGGCTTGTTATCACGCGGTTATAAGGTGGGCGGGATCAATGGTGAGGCTCTGGCGAGAGCCGGCGAAGATCGTTTTGCGCAACTGGCTGAAAAAGCCAGCTTTAAGTCAGAGAGCTTGCTCAATGCTGAGTTTGGCGTCAAGGGTAGTGCTGCCGATGGCAGTTTAACCACCCGGGTGGCTGCGTTTTATATGTGGCGGGATGATATGCAGGTTAAGGGTTGGTTAAATCCGGATCTGGGCCCGGAGTTTGCCGGTTTTATCGATAATGCTGCCAGTGGCCGTAACTATGGTCTGGAGGCCGAAACCCGACTGCTGTTGTCACCAAGTACACAACTTTTTGTCAATCTTGGCTATTTGCAAAGCAAATTGGGTCGTTACCAGACCGACAGTGGCCTGGATATGACCGGCCGCGATCAGGCGCATGCGCCACGTGTTAACTACAGTGTCGGTGCCGACTGGTATCTGACTGAACAGCTGACGCTGCAAGCGGGCGTGCAGGGCAACAGTGGTTTCTACTACTCAGATGGTCATAATGCGAAAGCCGGTAGCAGCCAACTGCTGAATCTGCGGCTTGGCTATCAGCTGGCACAGTGGGAGCTGGCAGTATGGCTGCGCAATGCGCTGGATAAAGATGTTGGGGTGCGGGGATTCTATTTTGGCAATGATCCCCGTGATGAATATGCGCCCCATGTTTATGAACAGTTTGCTGAACCGCGCCGCTTCGGTGCCACTATCAGCTATAGCTTCTAATAGAGGTTCGAATGCAACTTTCAGTTGAAATTAGCAAGTATCCGCTGGCTGAAGATTATAAAGGCCCTATTCTGGCCTTTCTCGGACAGCTCGCGCAGGAGACGGAGATTGAAGTGCTGACCAATACCATGAGCACCCAGATCTTTGGTGAGTACGACGCTGTGATGCAAGCCTTACAGCGTTGTATGCGCTGGTCGATGGAGCACTACGGTAAGCTGGTGTTTGTCTGTAAGTTTATTCCCGGTGATTTACGGCCATGAATGAACTGCTGAGCAAGCTGATTGCCGACTGGCAACTGTTGCACAGTATCGAGCTGGTGGCGACGGTACTGGCGATAGCCTATGTGTTACTGGCCCTGAAGCAGAGCATCTGGTGTTGGCCGGCGGCCTTGCTCAGCACCTTACTTTTTACTCATGTGATGTGGGATTCTGCCTTGTTATCCGATGCGCTGCTGCATCTGTATTATGCCGGTATGGCCTTGTATGGTTGGTGGCGCTGGCAGCAACTGAAGCAGCAACCCGGGCAGGCTCATACCGTGTTTGAATGGGCCTGGCAGCGTCATTTATTACTGATCAGCCTGACCGCGATGGGCGGTCTGGCATTAGGCTACCTGATGGCCAATTATACCCGGGCTGACTTTGCCTATCTGGATGCTCAAACCACAGCCTTTAGCCTGGTAGCCACCTGGCTGGTCGCGAAAAAGCTGTTATCAAACTGGCTATACTGGGTGGTGATTGATGCCGTGTCGATCTTTATCTATGCGCAAAAACATCTGTATTTTCTGACCGCGTTGTTTATGCTGTATACCATTATTGCCGTGGTGGGATATTTTGCATGGCGCAGCCATTATCAACTGCAGCTGACATTGCACAGCAAGACGCTGTAAGGCAGCTTTGCGAACAACTGGAGTTTTTTCAGCAGCACCCGCCGCTGGAGATCCGGCCCCTGGCTGCCGGCCAGAGTAATCTGAACTACTATCTGCGTACTGCACGTGGCGAATATGTGCTGCGGCGCTATGCCCGCCAACTTGGTATATGCCGGCAGCAGGAGTTTCGTTGCCAACAGGCTGCTGCCGCTAAACAGATCGCTGCCACACCTTTGCTGCTGCATAACCATCAGCAACTGCTGATTTCGGAGTTTCTACCCGGTGGCGAGCCGCTTCAGCTTACCGACAGTCGTTTGAGCTTGCTGGCGGATACCCTGGCGATTTTGCATAACCTAAGGGTGCAAACACCACTATTACAGCCAGCCAGTTACTTGCGGCAGTTATTGGCTCAGGGACAGCAGAGCACCTTACAACCCGCTGCTGACCTTTTCGCCGCCTTGCAGCGCTGTGCTGAGCAATTTACGGGGATGGCAACGGATCTGGTGCTTTGTCATCTGGATCTGCACGCCGATAACTTGCTGTGGAACGGCGATAAAATCTGGTTACTGGATTTTGAGTACAGTCAGTTGTGCGACAACAGCTTTGATTTGGCGGCGATTATGCTGCATTTTGAGCTGACAGCAGCACAGCTGCAAAGGTTGTTGCGTCAATATAGCGCACAGCGGCGCTATCCGGACCGGCATACCGCAGAGCGTTTGGCAGCGACCTTGCCACAACGTCTGCAGTTGGCAAAATGCCTGTATAGTGGCTTTTGCTGGCTTTGGTATCAGGCTACGCCTGCCCTGCACCACAGGGCAAACAGTTGGCAACAGAGATTACAGCAGTTACTGCAATCAGAGACCACCGAGCCGTTCCGCTAACACCTTGTAGCGTTTGACGTCTTCTTCGGCAAACATCGGCTTACCACTGGCATCTTTCTCCGCTGGCACCAGCAGGTGCTCGCGGGTTAAGCGTTCGACCCGGATCACCGGAATACCTAATACCTCTGCCACTTGTTCAGTGGTTAATAAACCCATTTTGACTCTCCCGTTTTTCTTATTATTTGCGATCAGCAGCTACTTTGCATCAGTATAAGTCATGCTGCAAGGGCTGCCAGGTCGGATGTTACAGTGTTTTACATTTTTTTGCTGGTAGCGGGTTAA
Source organism: Alishewanella sp. HH-ZS (assembly GCF_001704375.1). Classification (NCBI taxonomy): domain Bacteria; kingdom Pseudomonadati; phylum Pseudomonadota; class Gammaproteobacteria; order Alteromonadales; family Alteromonadaceae; genus Alishewanella; species Alishewanella sp. HH-ZS. Next base: position 30,945 of record NZ_LZEJ01000014.1, read on the forward strand.
AAAAACGTGCTAAATGAAAATGTGTTTATTAACGAAAGCAAAGCGAGGTTAAAATGTTTCTGAAACAGCCGCTGCTGTGGTTTGTTGCCATCCTCAGCGTTCCGGTGATGGCCAGCTCAGCAGTATTAACGGAGGCGCCACGAGCCGCCAAAGTGGATTTTCAGGTGGTCTCCCCCCATGGTACTCGTAACGATCCTTATTATTGGTTGCGTGATGATACGCGCTCTGATCCGAAAGTCCTGGCGTATTTAGAGCAGGAAAATGCCTGGTGCCGCCAATATAGCGCGGGCTATCAACAACTTACGACGCAACTGACCGAAGAAATTATTGGTCGGGTAAAGCAGGATGACAGCTCAGTTCCATACCGCAAAGGCGATTACCTGTATTACAGCCGTTATGAAACCGGTAAAGAATACCCAATCTATGCCCGTAAGGCGGCGAGCGGCGGCGCTGAACAGGTGCTGCTGGATGTGAATCAACTGGCTGACGGCAAGGATTTCTATCAGGTTGCTAATCTGGCGATCAGCCCGGACCAGCAGTTACTGGCCTATATGGAAGATCTGAATGGCCGGCGTCAGTATACGCTGCGGGTACGGGATCTGCGTACTGGCAAAGAATTAACGGATTCTTTAAGCGGGCTCTCGGCAGCCATTGCCTGGTCGGCGGATAGTAAACAGCTGTTTGTGGTACAAAACGATCCGGTGACCTTGCTTAGTAACAAGGTGCTGCGGCATACCTTGGGTCAGGATCCGGCCAAAGCGGCGCTGGTTTATGAAGAGTCAGACAACAGTTTCTATATGTGGGTCAGCAATAGTCAGGATAACCGCTATGTAATGATTCAGCTTGGTAGTACCGTATCTGACGAGATCAGAGTATTGGATGCGGCTAAAACTGATGGTCAGTTTCAGGTGCTAGCGCCAAGACAGCGTGATTTTAAGTACGGCGCTGAGCATTTGAACGGCCGCTGGATTATCCGTACTGACTGGGAAGCGCCGAACTATCGGCTGATGACAGTAGCGGCTGATAAAATCGGTGATCGCACGCACTGGCAGCCACTGCTGGCGCATAGCGAGCAGATTTTTATCCAGAATTTTGAGCTGTTTAATGATTATCTGGCGATCAGTGAGCGCAGTGACGGTTTACAGCGGATCCGGGTGATGCCATGGCAGGATCCTAGCAAAGCCTATTATATCAGCTCTGATGAAGCGGCGTATGTAACCGGCTTTGACATGAATGCCGAGCAGAATACCACTCTGCTGCGTTATACCTATACCTCTTTGACCACGCCGCCCAGCGTCTATCAGCTGGATATGGCAAGCGGTGAGAAGACGCTGTTGAAACAACAGGAAGTGTTAGGTGGCTTCGATAAAGCCAACTATGTGACAGAGCGGGTATGGGCAACGGCGCAGGATGGTACCCGGATCCCGGTATCACTGCTGTATCGCAAAGGCTTTAAACGGGATGGCTCTGCCCCCCTGTATCAATATGCCTATGGCTCTTATGGTATGTCGATGGATCCCTGGTTCCGGGCTAGCGTGTTATCGCTGGTGGACCGCGGCTTTGTTTATGCCATTGCCCATATTCGTGGCGGTCAGGAAATGGGCCGGCATTGGTATGAACAGGGTAAACTGCTGAATAAAATCAATACCTTTACTGATTTTATTGCCGTTACCGACCATCTGGTAGCCGAAAAATATGCCGCCAAAGATAAGGTGATTGGTATGGGTGGCAGCGCCGGCGGTTTGCTAATGGGTGCAGTGGCGAATATGGCACCGCAGAAATACCGGGCGCTGGTCGCACATGTGCCGTTCGTCGATGTGGTGACTACCATGCTGGATGAAAGCATTCCACTGACCACCAACGAGTTTGATGAATGGGGTAACCCGAAACAGCAACCTTTTTACGATTATATGCTGTCGTACTCGCCCTATGATCAGGTTTCTGCTCAGGCCTATCCGGCTATGCTGGTGACCACAGGCTTACATGACTCTCAGGTGCAATATTTTGAGCCGGCAAAGTGGGTGGCCCGCTTGCGCGAGCTGAAAACCGACAACAACCCCTTGCTGTTCCGCACCAATATGGAAGCCGGACACGGCGGTAAGTCAGGGCGTTTTGCTCGTCTGGCGGAAACGGCTGAAGAATATGCCTTTATTCTGAATCTGCTGGCAAAATAACCGCTACGTTTTGGGCAACGGCTGCATTGCCGGTCGTTGCCCCTGCATTTCGCGCTCCCTGCCTCGCTTTAGCCTGCCAGCGATAGACTTTTTTCAGCGCTACAGGTATAACTATAAGCATAATAATAAATTATTTTACCTGTCATGTCGGAATTCCCAGACATCCTCTATGCTGAAGTCAAATCGGTACCAGCTGCTGTCGTAAGGGTGGCGGGGTGCTGCTGTTACTCAGGTCAGCCACTTAATCACTTACAGGAACTTACTGCGCTATGAATGTGTTATGGATTTTGCTGCTACCGATGTTGGGGACCCTGGTGCCGTTATTGCTGGCCAAACAATCCCGCAGCCGTAATGCCTGGGGTACCGCGGCGGCGCCGGCGCTGGCGCTGGCGATCTTATTAAGCACCACTCAAAGCGTGTTTTCCGGCGAGGTACTGCTGCAGCAATGGCAATGGATCCCGCTGCTGGGGCTGGATCTGACCATCCGGCTGGACGGTCTGGCGTACCTGTTTTCCTTGCTGATCCTGGCCATTGGCCTGCTGATTATTTTGTATGCCCGTTATTATCTGTCTGAGCAGGACTCGATGCCGCGCTTTTACAGTTTTCTGATGCTGTTTATGACGGCGATGCTGGGGATAGTGCTGTCGGGTAATATTCTGCAAATCTGGTTGTTTTGGGAGCTCACCAGCATCAGTTCCTTTTTACTGATCAGCTTCTGGTGGCATAAGTCTGAAGCGCGCCGTGGCGCCCGCATGGCATTAACCATTACCGGTGGTGGCGGGCTTTGTTTGTTGGCGGCGTTTTTACTGCTGGGCAATATTGCCGGTAGTTACCAACTGGCTGATATCTTAGAGCAGGGTGCCTTAATCCAGCAGCACAGTCTGTATCCGCTGTTGCTGGTGCTGTTCTTACTGGGCTGTTTTACCAAGTCAGCACAGTTTCCGTTTCATTTCTGGTTACCCAATGCCATGGCGGCCCCGACGCCAGTCAGTGCCTATCTGCACTCTGCTACTATGGTTAAAGCCGGTATCTTTCTGCTGGCGCGCTTTTACCCGGCGTTGTCGGGCACTGAGCTCTGGTTCTTGCTGGTTAGCTTAACCGGCCTGACGACCTTATTGGTTGGTGCTTATCTGGCGCTGTTTAAACATGATTTAAAGGGCTTGCTGGCCTATTCCACCATCAGCCATCTGGGGTTGATCACCTTATTATTTGGTCTGAATGCGCCGCTGGCGGCAGTGGCCGGCGTTTTTCATATTATTAACCACGCGACCTTTAAAGCCTCACTCTTTATGGCAGCCGGTATTATTGACCATGAATCCGGTTCGCGCGATATGCGGCGCTTAAATGGTCTTTGGCAATTTATGCCGATCACCGCGACCCTAATGATGGTGGCGGCTGCCGCTATGGCCGGGGTGCCGCTGCTGAATGGCTTCCTGTCAAAGGAAATGTTTTTCGCCGAAACACTGCAACAGCACCTGCTGGGCGCCTTATCCTGGATTATTCCGCTACTGGCAACGGTGGCGGCGATTTTCTCGGTTGCGTACTCGTTACGTTTAATTCACGACGTGTTCTTTAATGGCCAGCCGAAAGGCCTGACCAAGACGCCGCATGAGCCGCCGCGCTATATGCGCTTACCGGTTGAGGTACTGGTAGTGCTCTGTATTCTGGTAGGGATAGCTCCCGCGATGTTGGTGGGCGGTTTATTAAATAGCGCAGCCAGTGCGGTGCTCGCCGGTAATTTACCGGAGTACAGCCTGGCGATCTGGCATGGCTTTAATCTGCCGCTGCTGATGAGCGCCATTGCCCTGGCCGGTGGTGTGCTGATGTATGTAAAACGCAAGCAGCTATTTGATTTTCAGAGTGCGCTACCCGGTGTCGATACGCTGAATATTTTTGAGCAGCTGATGAAGCAGCTGACCTGCAGCGCCGAAAAGTTGTATAACTGGATTGATAACGGCTCATTGCAGCGCTATATGGCGCTAATGTTAACGGCCTTTGTGATCCTGGCCGGTTTGCCGCTGATCCAGATGGATGCGCTGGGCGGCGGCCGGGCGGAAATTCCTATCGATGCCGTTAATGCGACCGGTGCCGCTATGCTGCTGATCAGTGCTTTTGCCACTGTGGTCTGGCATCGCAAACGGTTCGTGGCCTTACTGATGATTTCAGTGGTGGGCCTGATGGTGTCGATTGCCTTTACCCGCTTTTCGGCCCCCGATCTGGCACTGACGCAATTAAGTGTGGAAGTGGTGACCATTATTCTGCTGATGCTGGCACTGTTCTTCCTGCCACATAAAACGCCGAAACAATCTGAGCCATCTAAGGTGGTACGGGATCTGGGGCTGGCCTCTCTGGTCGGTATTATTGTCGGTAGCCTAAGCTATGCCATTATGACGCGGCCCTTTACCACCATTTCTGATTTCTTTATTGCCAATGCCAAAACCGGCGGTGGCGGCACCAATGTGGTGAACGTGATCCTGGTCGATTTCCGCGGCTTTGATACGCTGGGGGAAATCGCGGTACTGGGGATTGCTGCGCTGGGGATCTTTAAATTACTGACCCGTATTCCGGTATTTAAACCCAGCAGCGACGGCGAAGGCCGGCCCTGGGCCCGAGAGCGGCACCCGTTACTCTTGGCCACCGTGGCCCAGAGTATCCTGCCGCTGGCGCTGATGGTGTCTATCTATATTTTCTTCCGTGGGCATAACCTGCCGGGTGGTGGCTTTATCGCCGGCTTGATTACTGCGGTGGCCATTATCCTGCTCTATATCTCGCAAGGGGTGGACTGGGTTAAAGCGCGGATGAATATCGAGTATCAGCGGGTGGTGGCAGTGGGTCTATTGATTGCCTTTATGACCGGGTTAGCAAGCTGGCTGTTTGGCCGCCCTTATCTGACCTCCTGGTTCGACTACTTCCAGTTACCGCTATTCGGAGAAATCGAACTGGCCAGTGCTATTGCTTTTGATTTGGGCGTCTATGTCACTGTTGTTGGCGCGACCCTGCTGATCCTGGCCAGCCTGGGTAAGATGACCACCTCGTACCGGCCAACTCATAAGGAGCAATTGTAATGGAAACCCTGTTTGCCTTATGTATCGGTTTTTTAACCGCCTGTGGCGTGTTTTTAATGCTGCGTGGTCGTACCTTCCCGGTCGTGGTAGGTTTGACCATGCTGTCTTATGCGGTCAATTTGTTTATCTTTGCCTCCGGCCGCTTAAATCTGAAAGGTGCAGTGGTACTGGGAACGTCCGACAATTACGCGGATCCTTTGCCACAGGCCTTAGTATTAACCGCGATAGTAATAGGTTTTGCGATGACAGCCTTTTTAGTGATCCTGGCGATCCGGGCCCGGGCCGATCTGGGGAATGACCACGTGGATGGCAGTATGCCGGCACCGCGCCACGCCAAGCGGGAGCGCACTAAATGAACCATTTGATCCTGGTGCCGATTATACTACCGTTTTTAACGGCGCTGCTGATTATGCTGCCGCCAATTCACTACTCAGCGCAGCGCCGGCGCTGGCTCAGTATGATCTCCACCGCGCTGTTGCTGGTGGTATCCGTCGTCTTGCTGTTCACTATTAAGCAGCAAGGGCTGACATTTTATGCCCTGGGCAACTGGCAACCGCCTTTTGGCATCATTATGGTGGCGGATCTGGTCAGCTGTATTATGCTCTGCCTGACGGCCTTTCTGGCCCTGGGCGCTATCAGCTATGGCAGTGCCGGTGAAGATGAAAAGGGTTCATTCTTCCACCCGTTGTTTCAGTTCCAACTGATGGGGATTAACGGCGCCTTCCTGACTGGCGACCTGTTTAACCTGTTCGTGTTCTTTGAAGTGCTGCTGATTGCTTCCTATGCGTTGCTGATCCATGCCGGTGGCAAAAATAAAACCCGTGCCGCTGTGCACTATGTGGTGTTAAACCTGACCGGCTCGGCGGTGTTCTTGCTGGCCCTGGCGATCCTGTACGGTACCCTGGGCACGCTGAATATTGCCGACATGGCACTGAAAGTCACCCAGTTGCCGGATGATAACCTGATGCTGGTTAAAGCCGGCGCCTTAATGCTGTTGATAGTCTTTGCGCTGAAAGCAGCTATTCTGCCGCTGCAGTTCTGGCTACCGGCTACCTATGCCTCCGCCTCGGCGCCGGTTGCCGCCCTGTTTGCGGTAATGACCAAGATTGGCGTTTATGCACTGCTGCGGGTGTTTACCACCATTTTTGGCGAGCAAGCTGGCCCACTACAAGGGTTAGCGAACAGTTGGTTGTGGCCCTTTGGCTTAGCGACGATGCTGCTGGGCGCCATTGGTGTGCTGGCCAGTCAGGATTTCCGTAAGCTGGTTGCCAATCTGGTGCTGGTTTCGGTTGGCAGCCTGGTGGTGTTGGTGGCAGTACAAAATACCGCTGCCCATGCTGCGGTACTGTATTATACCGTACACTCGACCTTGATCTGTGGCGCCTTATTCCTGCTGGCAGATTTGATTGCGACCCAGCGTGGCAAGGCACAGGATCGACTGGTCGCCGCGCGGCGGGTGAATCAACCGGTGTTGTTGGGCACGCTCTTTGTGCTGTGTGCTATTTCTGTCGCTGGCCTACCGCCGTTATCAGGCTTTATCGGCAAGGTGATGCTGCTGCAGGCGGCCTTTGGTGTCAGTGGCCAGTACTGGTTGTGGGCTATCTTGTTGTTATCCAGTCTATTGGTGCTGATTGGCCTGTCACGCGCCGGTAGTACCCTGTTCTGGCGGGTGAGTGGTATGCAAAAAGCCGAAGAGCGGGTGCAACCGTTACAATTATTTGCCGTGTTATGGTTACTCAGTGCCAGTCTGCTGCTAATGGTGTTTGCCGGCCCATTGACTGAACTTAGCTTTGCCGCCGCCCGTCAGCTGGCGGATGTGCTGGGTACCATCCAAAGCATTCTTCCCGGCTCAGGAGTCTTACCATGAGAATGACACCCCGCTTTAGCTGGTTGCCGACACCTTATCGTAGCCTGCTGTTATTTGTGATTTGGTTGTTGCTGAATCAGAGCCTGGCCTTGCTGCATTTGTTTTTTGCGACGGTATTGGCGATTGGTATTCCCTGGATCTGTTACCGCTTCCGCGATCCGCAGCCGTTAATTGAACGTCCGGGCCTGGCGCTGCGTTATATTCTGCGGGTATTTGCCGACATTATTACCGCTAATGCGCAGGTGGCGGTGTTGATCCTGGGACCGGTTAAGAAGCTGCGCCACCACGCCAAGGAAAGAGTTCAGTACCACTGCGCTGACAATAGTGGTTAGCAGGACCAGAAAAATCACGGCTTCCTGTACCCGGACATCGCTAAATTGCCAGTTAAGCTCAAAGTGCTCCAGCCTTAGCATCGCCCAGCCGACCAACAGTACCACTGTCGCCATTGTCGTCAGCAGATAGTTGCGTAAATAACCGTTCTGTAGCACCCGTGTTTGCCAGGCGGCAAAGCTGACCAGCGCTGCCATCAGTTTGTTGTAGCCGGCTTCCGGCCCGGCTTTACTCAGCGTCTCCACCACGGCGGTAAGTTTGCGCCACGGCTGCCAGAAGCGGAATAGTAATAAACCCAACACCAGACTGCCAAGGCTAAGCAGCAGTGGCAGGTTAATGCCATGCCACAGTGCCAGATAACCGCTAATAGGTTGGCCATAGACCGCGGTTGCTGCCGCATTTAATAAGTACTGATCCGGTAGCATCGGTAACAGACCGAAAATCAAGCCAAGCGTAGCGAGTACGGCGGGCCCGACTAACATTTGCCAGCCCGGATCATGCGCCGGCTTAGGTGTCGGTAACGCCTGACCAAACCAGGGTTTAATCGCCAACAGCGCAGCAACCAGCACCACAAAGATATTCGCCAGTACCGTAGCGGCGGTCAGTCCCAACTGCCACTGCGAGCCGCTTAACACTGCCTCCAGCAGCAGCTCTTTACCGACAAAACCAAATAGCGGGATCACTCCGGCCAGAGACAGAGCCGCCACTACCGCAACCAGGGTAGTGCGCGGCATCAGCTTACGTAAGCCGGATGCTTTCTCAAAGTCCTTAATGCCGGCTTCATGGTCGAGAATACCAGCAATCATAAACAGTGCCCCTTTATAGAGCGCATGCGCCAATAAGAAGGTGACTGCGGCCAGCGCCGCCTTTTCGGTACCTAACCCCAGTAACATGGTGAGGGTACCCAGCGCCATCACAGTGGAATAGGCCAACACTTTTTTGATGCCGGTGGCGCGGCTGGCCAGGAAAATACCGGTCAGCATAGTGAGTGCTCCCACTGCACTTAAGGTCAGCAACCAGACTTCACTGCCTCCCAGGCTGGGTTGCAGGCGCGCCAGCAGATAAACCCCGGCCTTTACCATAGTTGCAGAGTGTAAGTAAGCACTTACCGGTGTTGGAGCTGCCATCGCATTCGGTAGCCAGAAATGAAAAGGTGTTTGCGCTGATTTGGTAAAGGCTCCCAGCAGGATCAGGATCAGCATCGGTAGATAGAGGCTGTGACCGGTCAAATCCTGTTGCAGCACATCACTCAGTTGATAGCTGCCCGCGGCCATACCCAGCATAATCAGCCCTGTCATCAGCGCCAAACCACCCAGCACTGTTACCATCAACCCCTGATGGGCTTTTTGGCGTGACTCGCTATCTTCGTGATTAAAGCCGATCAGCATAAAGGAGCTGACGGTGGTCAGTTCCCAGAACACAAATAAGGTGATCAGATTATCGGATAATACCAGGCCGAGCATGGCGCCCATAAAGCTGAGCAAGAATAAAAAAAAGCGCCCCAGTGCCGGATGCCCTTGCAGATATTGGCCGGCATAGCAGAGGATAAAGGTGCCGATACCGGTGATCAGTAAGGCAAAGAGTAACGACAAGCCATCCAGCATAAAGCTGAGCTGAATACCCAGCCCCGGAAACCATGGCCAGCTTTGCAGCAGCGGCTGCCCCTGACTGACGGCACTGAGTTGGCTGGCGAAATAGATAAATAGCGTAGCGGGTAACAACGCTAGCACCAGACCAGTATGTTTACCGAGCAGTCGATACAGATGTGGCGCGATACAGGCGAGCAAAAAGATCGAGAGGACCACATATAACATAAGCTACTCCTGTTTAGATAGCCTGAAATTGCGGTTGATACGCACCCCAGCGTGGCGCGGATTGCTGTTTAAGAGTAGTTCAAGCTACTAATTTTCAATTAAAAAAACTGAACAAGGCAGTAAAGATAGCAGATTTAGGGGGGGGAATAAAGAAAAACCGGCCGAAATCGCCGGTTCAGAGCTCGTCAAAGCCGGCGTCTATTAACGCCACTATCGCCTCTAGCGCTGCTGCAGCATCAGGCCCTTCAGTGGTAACAGTCAGGGTTTTGCCCTTGCTACTGGCCAGCATCAGCAGTGCCAGCACACTACCGGCATCGGCCGTTTTACCGTCATCCTGCACCAGTTCAACCTTAGCCGAAAATTTCTGGCACAGTTGTACCAACTTAGTGGCAGCCCTGGCATGTAACCCCAGCTGATTGATGATGGTAACCTGTTGACTGAGTTTAGCGGCCATGATGACGTTTTAACTCCCGGTGCCGGATTTGCACATCATCACGTTGACTGCGATAGCTTTCCGCCAGACTTTCCGCGATATAAACCGAACGGTGTTGGCCACCGGTGCAACCGATAGCGATTGTCAGGTAGCTGCGGCTATTACGCTCCAGATGCGGTAACCAACTGCTGATAAAGCTGTTAATTTGCCAGATATATTTACCTACTATGGCTTCTGCCGCCAGATAGTCCTTTACTGGCTGATCCAGACCCGTCAGGGGCTTTAACTCTGGTTCCCAGTGCGGATTGGGCAGAAAACGGGCATCAAACACAAAGTCGGCATCCTTGGGAATGCCATATTTAAAGCCAAAGGACTCAAACAGGATCACCAGGCGACCGGTTTTCTGGCCAAGGATCCGTTCACGCAATACTTCTGCCAGTTGGTGTACGTTAAGGTCAGTGGTATCAATATAGAGATCGGCGCGGCTGGCAATAGGATCTAACAGTTGCTGTTCGCGGGAGATCGCTTCATCCAGTGACATCGCCTGGTGAGATAGCGGATGTAAACGCCGGGTTTCGCTAAAGCGTTTAATCAGGGTAGTGTGGTCCGCATCCAGATACAGGATAGTCAGTTCCAGCTTACGCGGCAGGTAAGACAGGATCTCCGCCAGCTCTTCCGGTTCATTCGGCAGATTACGTACGTCAATACTGACGGCAACCCGCTCATACTGACCCATCACCGCATTAGCGAGAGTCGGTAATAAATTAACCGGAATATTGTCGACGCAGTAGTAGCCCAAATCTTCCATTACTCTCAGCGCCACCGATTTTCCTGAACCTGAGCGGCCACTGACTACCAGCAGTTTCATTTTTCACCCGTTTGTTGGCTATAGTCCATTAATAACTGATACAGCTCCTGATCAGAACTGGCATGTCGGATCTTTTTGGTCAGATCTTTTTGGGTCAGCAGTTTTGCAATACCAGAAAGTGTAGTTAAGTGAGCCTGACACTGATCTTTCGGGATCAGGATGGCACAAAAAATATCGACGCCCTGGTTATCGATAGCGTCAAAGGGGATCGGATCCTGGCTTACCACAAATATCAGGATCGGTGAGGTGACGCAGTCGAGCTTGCCATGGGGAATGGCAATACCACCACCAATACCGGTTGAACCCAGCTTTTCCCGGGTCATCAGGGCTTCCAGAATGCTGTACTCAGACATCTCTGGCAGCTGTTGATGAGCCAGCTCGGCAATATATTCGAGGATCCGTTTTTTGCTGTTAAAAAGAACTGCACTCTTGGTGCAGTTCTTCTCCAGCATAGCGCTTAAATTTATCATGGTTAGTGTCGCGACAACTTTTCTTTGTGTTTAATCACTTGCCGGTCCAGTTTATCAATTAACTGGTCAATTGCAGCATACATATTTTCATCCTCTGACACAGCAAAAACTTCACCGCCGTTCAAATGTACTTTGGCTTCAGCGATTTGCTTCAGTTTTTCCACGTTCAGAATAACATGCACGTTATTGATATTCTCGAAATGACGCTCCAGCTTGGAAAATTTACTGTCTACATATTCTCTCAGAGAGTCGGTAATTTCTACATGACGGCCAGTTAAGTTGATTTGCATAGACTCTTCCTTCTTGTTAAGACACTTACAGCAAGGTCTTTCGTTGATTAGATGGCGCAATAAACAGCGATTCACGGTACTTGGCGATGGTACGCCTTGCGACATTGATCCCCTGTTCGGATAAGATTTCTGCCATCTTACTGTCACTCAGTGGCTTAGCCGGGTTCTCTGCTGCCACCAATTTCTTAATAAAGGCACGGATGGCGGTAGATGAACATTCACCACCACTCTCTGTACTAACATGACTGGAGAAGAAGAATTTAAGTTCAAAAATTCCGCGCGGCGTATGCATATACTTTTGGGTAGTAACCCGGGAAATTGTTGACTCATGCATACTTACCATTTCTGCCACATCATTTAATACCATGGGTTTCATGGCCTCTTCGCCATGCTCAAAAAAGGCTTGTTGCTGTTGCACGATACAGTTGGCGACCTTTAGCAAGGTTTCGTTGCGGCTTTCCAGACTTTTCAAAAACCATTTCGCCTCCTGCAGATGTGAGCGGATAAACTGGCTGTCGGTACTGCTTCTGACCGTTCTGGACAGCGCAGCATACTGCTGGTTGATTTTCACTTTGGGCATGGCATCCGGATTCAGCTCCACCTGCCAACGACCTTTAACCTTGGTAACCACTACATCAGGAATCACATATTGCTGTTCCTGCCTGATCACATCGGCGCCGGGGCGCGGGTTCAGGCTGTGGATCAGGCGCATCACTTCTTTTAACTCATCTTCTTTGAGTTTAGTCACCCGCATCAAAGAACGAAAGTCCCGGTTAGCTAAAAAGTCGGTATATTCGCTGATTATTTGTTTTGCATCATTTAAATAGGGGGTGGCAGGATCAAACTGCCGTAGCTGGATCAGCAAGCACTCTTTCACTGAGCGGGCCGCCACACCGACAGGGTCAAACAATTGGATCCGTTTTAATACAGCCTCGACTTCATCGGCTTCGACATCCGGCAGCTGCAGTGAGGCTAAGATATCTTCCACATCTATGGTCAGTAAACCGGCTTCATCGACGGCTTCAATAATGACTTCGGCAATGGCGCGGTCTGTCTCAGAAAAAGGGGTAAGGTCCATTTGCCAACGCAAATAATCCTGCAAGGTTTCAGTGGTTTCGCCCTGATATACCAGATCCTCGTCTGGCAGGGCGCCATTGCTGACCGGGGCGGCACTGACTAAATCGTCCCAGTTATTGTCCAGTGGTAAGTCCTCCTGGATATTCTGCTCGGCCATTGCCTCGCTGGTATCGCGCTCACTAACGTCATTAAATTCCGGATAATCGTCATTACCAGCCTGGTAGTCTTCACTGTCAGACGTTGACCCGCTGCTTTCTTCACGGTTGATATTCGACAGGCTCAGGTCGGTCTCGGGCGTGCCCGGTTCGAAGTCGTCGTCGGGCTCAAGCAAGGGGTTGGCATCCAGCGCTTCCTGAATTTCCTGCTGCAGCTCAATGGTGGAAAGCTGCAATAAGCGGATCGCTTGCTGCAGCTGCGGCGTCATTGTTAGCTGTTGGCCAAGGCGAAGTTGTAAAGACGGCTTCATGTAAGTCTGATTCTCTCCTGAGTATATCCCCTCCATCCTGGAAGTGGCTGCGGTCTGTGCCGCCTGATTGCGCCTTCCGTGTCAGCGGGTGGAGGACTTGACGCTGATTGCCCTACTATAGCCTGAATTGCTCACCCAGGTATACATCGCGGACCTGTTGATTCGCTAACACATCCTGCGGCGAGCCGGCGGCAATTAATTCACCATGACTGACAATATAGGCTATTTCGCAGACATCGAGGGTTTCCCGCACATTATGGTCAGTGATCAGTACCCCGATGCCGCGCTGGCATAGGTGCTGAATAATTTTTTTAATATCCAGCACCGAAATCGGGTCCACGCCGGCAAAGGGTTCATCCAGCAAAATAAAAGCAGGATCTGCGGCCAGAGCGCGTGCGATCTCTACCCGCCGCCGCTCACCACCGGACAGCGCCATACCAAGGCTATTTTTAATATGGCCAATATGAAATTCTTCCAGCAGGTCATCGGCGATTTCTTCCCTTTGCTGGCGGTTAAGTTCCTTTCGGGTTTCCAGAATTGCCAGCAAATTGTCGTATACCGTCAATTTGCGGAAAATCGAACTTTCCTGCGGTAAATAACCAATACCCGCCCGGGCCCGCTGATGAATAGGGGCGAAGGTGATATCTTGCTCGTTTAACGTGATCTGACCTTTATCGGATGGCACCAGACCAACAATCATATAAAAAGTGGTGGTTTTGCCGGCACCATTGGGTCCCAACAAGCCAACGATCTGACCTGCTTTGACTTCCAGACTGACATCTTTTACCACCTGCCGGCCTTTATAGCTTTTGGCCAGATGTGAAACCACTAACTTCATTGATTTTCCTTGGTTTCTGGCGTGAAAATGGTGGTTACCCGCCGGTTTTGTTCACTGCCGGCCGTTAACTGTTGTAACTCGATGTTATAACGAATCACATCACCACGCACCAGAGAACCGCTTTGGGTAAGCTCGGCATCCGCAGTCAGCGTCAGGGTCCGGCTGGCCAAATCGTAGCGGATCTCATTCGCTTGGGCTGTTACCGGCCGGTCGCCTTCCAGTAACTGGGAATAGGTAGCCGGACGACCGGTAAAAATAAACACCTCATTACCTTTACCGGCACTGGCATTGATCTCCAGCTTATCGGCTTTGATTAGCAAGGAGCCTTGGGTGACTTCGACATTGTTGACGTAAACCGCGATATTATCGCGAATGGACGCCTCAGTATTATCTGCGTTAATCGCAATCGGCAAAGTATGATCTGGCTTCGTCGCTGCCAGAGCTTGCGAACTAAAAAATACTGCAGCGATTAATAACTTAGTTTTCATTGGCGTATACCGTTTCCAGATGTTTTTGCAGCACTAAATGTTGTGCCGTGAGGTCGGCCTGCAGGCCGATGCCCAGAATATAAAAGCCTGGTCCGCTAAGCCGCACCCGCTCATGCGTTTGCAGCGTTTTTTCTGGCAACAGCATTTGTAATGAGGCTGTTTCAACCTGTTCAATAAACTCGCCAGGCAGCAAATTTCTGAGCAGGACTTGCTGTTCCAGAATAATTTTATCTTCCGGAAACCAAATACCTTGCTGACTGCTGATTTCCCAAGCGGCTTGATGTTCATCGTTAAACAGGGTGTAGCGCGGCAATTCAAACTGCGTAAAACCCAGTTGCTCAAAATGTTCCAGCCGTTTGGCTTGCAGATGATCCGCAATATAGCCCTGCTGGTCATAAACACGCAAGGTCAGGTTTTCCGCAATATAATCGGGCAGGAATTCGCGGTCGGCCTGGCGATCGGTATCGCCGCCTTGCGGCGCAAACCATAAGTAGGCCGCAAGCAGTACCAGGGCGGTGACACTTAATACGAAAAACTTTCTCATGTGCTGCTACCATCAAATTGCAGAAAGCGCTGCTGTGCAATCAGTAACAAATCACACAGTTCCCGCACCGCGCCATAGCCACCGGGTAAACTGGTGCAAAGGTGCGCCTGTTGTTGCAGATAGGGATGGGCATCCCGCACAGCGACAGCCAGGCCACAGTGCTGCATTACCTGCCAGTCGGCCAGATCATCACCTATATAGGCAACCTGATCTGGCTGAAGTTGCAACAGCGCCAGAATTTCCGCAAAGGCGGCCATTTTATTTTCCTGGCCCTGATAGATGTGCTTTACAGTCAGTGCCTTCATGCGCTGCTCTACAATAGCGGAACGCCGGCCGGTGATGACCGCCACCTCAATACCGGCCTGGCGCAATGCTTTGATGCCATAGCCATCGCGGGTGTGAAACGCTTTTAACTCTTCGCCGGCGTTGCCAAGATAGATCCGACCATCCGAGAATACGCCGTCTACATCACATATTAATAGGCGGATTTGACGGGCCAGGTTTGCTTGCTGGTCACTGAGTGGTTGATAAAGTTGCTGATACAGCTCCATTTATAGCACCCCGGCTTTTAATAAATCATGCATATTTAAGGCGCCCACCGGCTGGCGCTGCTCATCGACTACGATCAAGCCGTTAATCTTCTTTTGCTGCATAATGTTCAGTGCTTCTGCCGCTAACATATCGGCTTTGGCAGTAATGCAATTCGCCGTCATAACCTGTTCAATGGCTACGGTATGGATATCCAGGCGTTGGTCCAGAATACGTCGCAAATCACCATCCGTGAAAATACCGGCCAAACTGCCATCGGGATTGACGATAGTGGTCATCCCCAGGCCTTTCTTTGATATCTCCAGTAAGGCGTCTTTAATACTGGCTTGCCGGGCAACGATAGGGACCTGCTCGCCCTGATGCATAATATCTGACAGGCGCAGCAACAGCTTGCGGCCGAGACTTCCACCGGGGTGTGACAGCGCGAAATCATCAGCAGAAAAGCCTCTGGCATCCAGCACCGCGACGGCAATGGCATCACCCATAGCAAGGGTAGCGGTAGTGCTGGCGGTTGGTGCTAAACCCAGTGGGCAGGCTTCCTGTGCTACAGCGACACAGATATGCACATCGGCAACTTGTGCCAGAGTAGAGTCAGGTTTACCGGTCATCGCAATCAGCGGAATACCCAGGCGTTTGATCACCGGTACTATGGTCAAGACTTCCGCTGTTTCGCCGGAGTTTGAAATGGCAATCATAATATCACCGGCTGAAAGCATGCCCAGATCGCCATGGCTGGCTTCTCCGGGATGGACAAAAAACGCCGGCGTACCGGTCGAAGCCAGGGTCGCTGCGATCTTATTGGCAATATGACCTGACTTACCAATACCACTGACAATCACCTTGCCGCTGGCGTCCAGAATCAGTTGGCAGGCACGTTCAAAGTGCTGATCAAGGTATTGTTCCAGTTGCTGCACCGCCTGAGCTTCTATTCGCAGTACTTGCAGCGCCTGATCACGAAAAGTCTGAGAGGCCATAGTTCCTGTCTTACGCAAGTTGAGTAAATAATAAATATTGATAACCGACAAAGCCGCTTAGCAATAAACCACCTTCCAGCCGGTTAATCCGTTGCTGGCGCCCAAGCCGCAGTGACATCAGCAACATCAGCAGGGTGGCAGCAATCATCACATAGCTATCACGGGTCCCTGCGTTAATATCCAGGCTGCCCGGGCCAATCACGGCGCCTAAGCCCAGCACCGCTAAAATATTAAAGATATTGGAGCCGATAATATTACCCAGCGCTAAATCATCTTCACCTTTTAAAATACCGATCACACTGGCTGCCAGTTCTGGCAGGCTGGTGCCGATGGCAATAATGGTTAAACCAATCACCAGATCGCTTAAGCCAGCATAGCGGGCAATAGTGACTGCACCATGAACCAGCAGTTGCGAACTGGCCAACAGCAATACTAAACCGGCGACGATCCAGAAAATGGCTTTAACGTTGGAGGTCGGTTCCGGCAATTCCGCTTCAATTTCGGCAATTAACGGATCGTCTGGTGTGGCATGTTTACCCCAATACACCAGTGTGGCGATAAAACCAACAAAGCACCCCAGTAATATCAAGCCTTCAGCCCGCGTTAAGTTATGGTCTGATATTAAGTAAAAGCCCAGAAAGGTAAATAGCAGCAGCATTGGAAATTCGCGCTTCAGGGTAAGAGAGGCGACAGCGATCGGTTTTAGTAAGGCTGCTACGCCAATCACCAGCAGGATATTGGTGATGTTTGAACCCAGGGCGTTGCCGACCGAGGTATCTAACCGGCCCTGGGCGGCAGCAGTGGCGGACACCAACATTTCCGGGGCGGATGAACCCATGGCAACGATGGTTAAGCCGATAATCATTGGCGAGATACCGCTATTACGGGCAATTGAAGAAGCACCATAGACAAAACGGTCGGCGCTCCAAATCAACAAGACCAGGCCGACGATAACAAAGATGATGGCTAACGACAAAGGTGATATCATAGTGTCCGGTTTTAGGAGTAAACAACGAGCAGGTATTTTCCCGCTTCTTGTCAACAAATGCAAAAAAACCTCGGCTTTAGTGCAGTCAGGTACGGCTTTTCGAATTTGCGCATACTTTGTTACGAATTTTTGTAACCACTCCGCAGGTGATTCCGTTTACAATAATACAACCTTGACGTCTGGCAATGATTGCAAACATACAAATATGTATGTAAACATGCCAGTCTGACACTTAAGTTAGCCGTAGCCGGTATCGCGGTTAATTCATGGAGAACGATGTTGTCTGAGATACTAATAGATATTCAGGGGCTAAGCTTTTCGCGCGGTGATCGTCCGATCTACCGGGCCATGAATATGCAGGTGCAGCGTGGTAAGGTCACGGCCATTATGGGGCCAAGTGGCATTGGCAAAACCACACTGCTCAAGCTGATTGGCGGCCAGCTCAAACCTGACAGTGGTAAAATTCTGTTTGAAGGCCGGGATATCCCACGCCTGTCACGCAGCGAGCTGTATCAGGCGCGGAAAAAAATGAGCATGCTGTTTCAAAGCGGTGCCTTGTTTACCGAAATGACCGTTTTTGACAACGTAGCCTTTCCGCTGCGCGAACATACCAAGCTACCGGAGTCGCTGATCCGCCGCATTGTGCTGATGAAGCTGGAAGCTGTTGGCTTACGTGGTGCCCGTGATTTGATGCCAGCTGAATTGTCCGGTGGTATGGCCCGCCGTGCGGCGCTGGCCAGGGCCATAGCACTTGATCCTGAGCTGATTATGTACGATGAGCCCTTTGCCGGGCAGGATCCGATTTCGATGGGCGTGATTGTCCGTCTGATCCGTGAGCTGAATAATGCACTGGGTCTGACCTCAGTAGTGGTATCGCACGATGTGACTGAAGTGATGAGTATCGCTGATTATGTCTATGTGGTGGCGGATAAAACGGTGATTGGCGAGGGCACTCCGGAACAACTACGTAATGATCCTTCGCCGCTGGTGCAACAGTTCCTGCGCGGCGAAGCAGATGGTCCGGTACCTTTCCACTTTAAAGCCGCGGCCTATCAGGATGAATTAATGGAGCTGACAAGGTGATTGCTGACAGATTACAACGAATAGGTCATAGCACCATCAGCACAGTTGCCGGTTTTGGCCGCGCCGGCTTGATGTTGTTTGGTGCCTTACTGGGTAAGCCAGACTTCCGCAAGGGCTTTCCGCTACTGGTGAAACAACTCTATGTGATAGGGGTTCTTTCACTGCTGATTATTCTGGTATCAGGCCTCTTTATCGGTATGGTACTGGCACTGCAGGGGTACAACGTACTGGTGAAGTTTGGCGCTGAGGGCATGCTTGGGCCTTTGGTTTCGCTCAGTTTACTGCGTGAACTCGGCCCGGTGGTGACAGCCTTGTTGTTTGCCGGTCGGGCGGGTAGTGCTTTAACGGCCGAGATCGGCCTGATGAAGGCGACGGAACAGCTGTCCAGTATGGAAATGATGGCTGTCGATCCTTTACGCCGTATTATCGCCCCAAGGTTCTGGGCCGGTGTGATCTGTATGCCATTGTTAGCATTAATTTTTAATGCTGTTGGTATCTTAGGTGGCCACCTGGTAGGTGTGGAATGGTTAGGTGTTGATGCCGGTAGCTACTGGTCAGCGATGCAGGCTAATGTCGATTTGTATCAGGATGTGATGAATGGTGTCATTAAAAGTCTGGTGTTTGCGCTGGTGGTGATCTGGATTGCCCTGCACAAAGGCTATGATGCTGTGCCAACCTCTGAGGGGATCAGCCGGGCGACGACTGAGACGGTAGTGACGGCGTCGCTGGCTGTTTTGGGTTTTGATTTCATATTAACTGCAGTAATGTTTGGTGGATAAAAGATGACCACACGTAAAATGGAAATACTGGTAGGTGGCTTTATTGTGCTGGCGTTTGCCGCCTTTGTGATGTTGGCGTTACGGGTAGCGGATACCGGCTTTGGCGGTAATTCGCAAACCTATACCCTGTTCGCTAAATTCGACAACATAGGTGGTCTGAAAGTGCGGTCACCGGTCAAAGTCGGTGGCGTCATCGTAGGTCGTGTCAGCTCGATCGAGCTGGATCGGGTCACTTACACGCCGGTGGTTCGCCTGGCGATTAATACCGAATACAGCAACTTTCCGGAAACCAGCTCGGTTGCCATCCTGACTTCAGGTCTGTTAGGTGAGCAGTATATTGGCTTGATACCGGGCTTTGTCGACGATACGGTCGAGATGCTGGCAGATGGCGACATGATTGAAGACACCCGTTCTGCCATCGTGCTGGAAGAGTTAATTGGTCAGTTTTTATTTAACCGGGGGAACTAATGAACGCCTTACTGAAAAATCTTACAGCCCTGCTTGCGGTTACCACGCTCTGGTTAGCGCCGGCGCAGGCAACGGAAACCTTTAGCGATCCGAACAAACTGATTGAAGTGGTTGCCGATAAAACCTTTAGTCGGATCAAGGCTGATCAGCCACTGATCCAGCAGGATTTAGAGCATCTGCGCACTATCGTGATTGAAGAGCTGCTGCCCTATGTCGATAGCCGCTATGCCGCTGCCACTATTGTCGGCCGCAGCGTAGATATCCGTGCCAATCAAGAAGCCTTTAATGAGTTTGTCAGTGCTTTTGAGCAGTATATGATTGGATCTTATGCTGGTGCTTTAACTTACTATAAAGAGCAGAAGGTGATGATTGAGCCATCACGCGCCATTGGCAATAACCTGATCACCACAGTGCGTACCCGGGTCATTGATCCGGGCAAGCCGGATATCGTGATTGATTTTAAATTACGCCGGCCGCGTAATGCGGAAACCTGGCTGGTGATCGATATGATTGCCGAAGGTATCTCATTACTGGATAGCAAGCGTGCTGAGTTAAGTAATTTAATCCGCCAGCAAGGCTTGGAGCGGGTAACCGTGATGTTGCGCGAAAAAGCCAAAGATCCGGTGAAGATCCCGGAAGCTGAGCCAGCTGGTACGGCGGAGTAAATTGTGGCACTAACCATTACCCAGCAGGGGCAGGTTCTCGTTTTTCGCGGTGAGCTGGATCGGGAAACCCTGCTCGACTATTTGCCTTTTACGCTGTTAAAAAGCTTATCAGGGCAGGTTGTTTTTGATTTCTCCGCCCTAACCAATGTAGACTCAGCCGGGTTAGCCTGGCTGATCGAACAGCTGGCGCTGGCACAACAGCGGGATCTGCAGTTGCAGATCCGCCAGGCTCCGGCACAACTTCTGTCATTGGCACGAGTTAGCGCCGTTGCCGATCTATTGCCGATAGTCGATTAAGGTGCTCAGATGGAGTTACAACAGATTGAACAGCTGCTGCAAACCGAGCTGCAGCTGAGTGAAGTGTATGTCAAAGCAGAAGGTTCGCATTATGCAGTAACCGCCGTCGGCAGCTGTTTTGATGGGTTAAGTCGCGTTAAGCAACAGCAAATGGTCTACGCACCTTTGATGCAAGCCATTGCTGATGGCAGTATTCACGCGCTCAGTATTAAAGCCTTTACGCCAGAGCAATGGCGTAGAGAAAAGTTACTCAATCCTCCGTTCTGAGATTTTCTATGCAACAGTTTCTTGTTACCGCCAATGGCCCTCTGCAGGGAGAGGTCGTTATCTCCGGCGCTAAAAATGCCGCCCTGCCAATTTTATTTGCCAGCTTGTTGGCCGAGCAGCCAACAACGATCAGCAATGTGCCGCGCTTAAAAGATATTGAAACCACCCTGAAGCTGTTGCAACTTTTCGGTGCCAAGGTCTCACATCAGGATGATGTGGTTAGCGTTGACGCCAGTGCCATCAGCAATCAGTTTGCGCCTTACGAGCTGGTTAAAACCATGCGTGCCTCTATTCTGGCACTGGGCCCGTTACTGACGCGCTTTGGCCAGGCAGAAGTGTCCTTGCCTGGTGGCTGCGCTATCGGCGCCCGGCCGGTTAACCTGCATATCGATGGTCTGCGCAAGATGGGGGCAGAAATTACCGTTGAGAACGGCTATATCAAAGCCCGTGCCAGCCGTTTAAAGGCGGCACATATCGTAATGGATATGGTCAGCGTAACCGGTACTGAGAACCTGATGATGGCCGCCGTACTGGCAGATGGCAAAACCATTATTGAAAATGCAGCCCGTGAGCCAGAAGTCGTTGATTTGGCTGTCTATCTAAACAGTCATGGCGCAAAAATCAGTGGTGCCGGTACCGATACGCTGGTGATCGAAGGTGTCCCTGCTCTGCATGGTGGTCAGCATAAGGTACTGCCGGATCGCATTGAAACCGGCACCTTCCTGGTGGCTGCTGCCGTCACCAAAGGTGATATTATTTGCCGTAATGCCGCACCAGCCGATCTGGAAGTGGTATTGGAGAAATTGCGTGAAGCCGGCGCCGAGGTTACTACAGGTGAAGACTGGATCCGCCTGAATATGACAGGCCGCAAGCTGAATTCAGTTGATGTGAAAACGGTACCGCATCCTGGCTTTCCAACCGATATGCAGGCGCAATTTACTGTGCTGAACGTGGTTGCTGAAGGCGTGGGCATGGTCACGGAAACGATCTTTGAAAACCGCTTTATGCACGTACCTGAATTGCAACGCATGGGTGCCCGTATTCGTCTGGAGGGCAATACCGCTGTTTGTCAGCACAGCCCTTCGCTGACTGCGGCTCAGGTGATGGCAACCGATCTGCGTGCTTCTGCCAGTCTGGTCATTGCTGGTCTGGTGGCGCAGGGTACCACTGTTGTTGATCGGATCTATCATATTGATCGCGGCTACGAGCGCATCGAAGACAAGCTACAGCGGCTGGGCGCACATATCGAGCGGATTAACGCCTGATAGCGAGTTATCTGACCAACGAAAAATACCCGGTTTGAGCCGGGTATTTTTTTGGCGATGCTTTGTTTGGCACTGATGTTTGCCGCTTAGCGGCAGCGCTATATCAGCGTGCGAAAAGTAGTTTAACGACGGCGTTGTTCCCGCACTGTGGTCACGATAGTCAGGCGCTGCCCGCCACGATCGATAGTAAAGGGTAGTTCAGTATCAGGCGCAGTTTCCGCGATAAAATTCATCGCCTGGCGCATATCAGCGAATTGTTGGCCAGCAATTTCCAGAATAATATCCCCGCTTTGTAAACCTGCGACGGCGGCCGGACCGCCTGCGGCGACTTCAGTTAGCATCAAACCGTACAGTGGTTGTCCGGTAGAAAACAGACGATCACCGGCAGAGTTCACTACTGCTTCGCCAGACACGCCGAGGTAGCTGCGGGTAACCCGGCCATATTTGATCAGTTTTTCCATAATATTGCGCGCCAACTGGTAAGGCACGGCAAAAAAGATGCCCTGAATGTCCTGATTTTGTACCTGAAAAGCTGCTGCATTAATGCCAACCAGCACGCCATTACTGTTCACCAGGGCGCCCCCTGAGTTCCCTTTGTTGATGGCAGCGTCCATCCGCATAAAATCCGGATAACCGCGTGAGCTCAAACCGGTATTGCCATTCGCACTGATAATGCCCTGAGTGATGGTTTGGCCTAAATTGAGTGGGTTGCCAATGGCCAGTACCAGATCACCGACCTGGGGCTCAATCGACGGATCCTGCGGGATCACCGGCAGATTATCTGCCTGCACGTATAGCACGGCTAAATCAGAGATTTCATCCTGGCCAATTAATACTGCTTCCAGCCAGCGGCCATCCTGCAGCGCCACTTCAATATGGTCGGCGCCATAAACGACATGATAGTTGGTGAGAATATAGCCCTCAGCCGACATAATGACGCCTGAGCCCAGCTCCTGGCGTTCAATAGTTCGGGGCCGCAGCGAACGGGGATCGACGATCCGACTACGGGTATAGACATTGACGACGGCGGGGGCCGCCCTTCTTACAGCACGGCTATAGGATACCGGCGCAGTGCTTTGTTCTTCAGCCTGGGACTGGAAACTGGGCAAGCTGATACCGGCCAGGTTCGGGAAAAACCAAACCAGGATAAATGCCAGGGCCAGGCCATAGGCAATGCTTCGCAGGATAAACAGCAGGCTGGTGCGCACAGTTTCATTTCTGAACGAGAATTAATAGCGCTAGCATAGCATTAAAAGCGGGCAGACAGTAGCGCTAAGCGACTGTTGCCCGCGAAGATTTTTAGCGGATCAGGATATAGAGCAGGCTATCTCCACGCTGGATATTCAGCGCCGCCACACCGCCGTCACGTTGTTCCAGTAAACGGCGTAGCTCATTCATATTGCTAACGCGTTGCCGGTTAACGCCAACAATCAGGTCGCCCTGGCGTAAACCCACCTGCGCAGCGGCTGAATTGGCTTCAATTGCGGTAATTTCAATGCCGCGCTCGGTATTACTGAGGGTTGCCCCTCTGAGCATCGGGTGCAGCTCAGTCGCTTCAACCGTGGTGCTGGCCGCTTCTTGCAGCGTGACTTTGATATTACGCTCACGGCCATCCCGCAGTACGCCAAGCGTCACTTCCCGACCGGCACCCAGGGTAGCAATTTTGGCGCGCAACTCATCAAAACTCTGAATGCGGTTGCTGTTAATGCTGACAATCACATCGCCGGATTGCAGCCCCGCCTTGGCAGCCGCACTGTCGGGCAGAACTTCACCGACAAAGGCGCCACGGTTGACGTTCAGATTTAACGCCTTGGTCAATTCAGCTGTCACATTGGAGCCACGCACCCCGAGGCTGCCACGGCGCACTTCACCAAACTCCAGGATCTGATCAACCAGATTTTTCATCATATTACTGGGAATGGCGAAACCAATACCAATATTGCCGCCGTTGGGGCCAAGGATAGCAGTATTAATACCGATCAGCTCACCACGCAGGTTCACCAGAGCGCCGCCCGAGTTACCGCTGTTAATGGCGGCATCGGTCTGAATAAAGTCTTCAAAGGCATCACCGCGGTTCAGGCCACTGCGGCTTAGTGAACTGATGATACCGGAGGTTACGGTTTGCTCCAGTCCAAAGGGGTTACCGATGGCGATGGCAAAATCACCAACCCGCAATTGATCAGAGTCGGCCAGCGGCAGTTGCACCAGATCTTTGGCTTCAATCTGTAACAGTGCGATATCGCTTTCCGGATCGGCACCGAGTTTTTTCGCGCTAAAGGTGCGGCCGTCTTTCAGCCGTACCTGAATTTCACTGGCGTCCTGTACCACATGGTTATTGGTAACAATATAGCCTTTGGCGGCATCGATAATTACGCCGGAACCCAGGCCACGGAACGGCCGCTCTTCACGCAGTTCACCCGGACCGCGCGGCCCAAAGAAATGCCGGAATGCATCGGGTACCCGCTGCCGGACTTCGCGACTACCAGCCACTGAAATATAAACTACGGCTGGCGTTGCTTGTTCCAGCATCGGCGCCAGGGTCGGCATTTCCTGCTGATTGGCGCGATTGAGAAAGGGTAGGGCGGCATTCGCCGGCGTTACCGCAGTGAGGGTGAATGCTGCAAAAACTGCAGCGCTAAGCAAAGACAGTTTTTTATTCATCGTCTGATAGACTCCTCAAGAAAAGGTGAGACTAAGAGGCGTTTTAGATAAAAAAGTTCTGAATTAATCGCCGAAATTTATTGCTGTAAAGGACGAACTTAGTCGTCCTTACGCGGTTTTTCCTTAATCAGCCCGCTGGCCTCACCGGAGTAGTCGCGTGGTTGCTGTTCCGTTACCGAGTGCTGACGGCGACGCTCATCCAGCTGATGTAACGACTGTTTGATCTGGCGGTGGGTGTCGGCCGAAAAGAAATTAATTTCATCCCGCGGATTAACCGGTTGCTCAACCAGTTGCATCTTGGATTGCTGCACATGACGGGCGATCTTGGCGTAGTTATCCTGCAGCTGACTCATTAACTGGTGCGTGGTGTCCAGATGTTCAGACACATCCTGGCGATATTGCGCCAACTGTTTCTTACTTTCATCCAGTTCCTGTTGTAACTTGCTTTGCCCGAATTGGCGGATACTGATTAAACGGGTGGTTACGCCACCGACGATGATGCCAACAACTAACCAGACCAGAGACGTCGTTAAGTCCATGCTAACTCCTTAATTACAAAAATATGGCGTAGTCTACCCTAACTTCTTATACAAGGTGGTAAGGCATGTTAAGATTATGAACCTTAATTAGAGGTTAACCAGCAGACTTTCAAGTAAAACTTATGACGCCACTGGAAAAATATCAGCAAGATCTGAAACGTGCTGATTTTCATTATGATGCTGCGCAGGAGTTTGCGGTTAAGCAACTGCAGCGCCTGTTCGATGATTATATCAACCGCCCGCCTTACAAACCCAGTTTATGGCAGCGCTTGAGTGGTAAGGTGCAGCTACCGCAGCCATTGCTGGGCTTATATTTCTGGGGCGGTGTCGGGCGTGGTAAAACCTATCTGGTGGACACCTTCTACGAATGCCTGCCAGGCGAGCGCAAGCTGCGCGTGCATTTCCACCGTTTTATGCACCGGGTGCATGAAGAGCTAAAACAGCTGAAAGGCGTCAGTGATCCGCTGGAAAAAGTGGCCGATCGCTTTAAGGCGCAAACCGATATTATCTGTTTTGATGAGTTCTTTGTCTCTGATATTACCGATGCGATGATCCTGGGTACGCTAATGCAGGCACTGTTCGCCCGGGGTATCACGCTGGTAGCAACCTCAAATATTGAACCCGATGGCCTGTATCGCAATGGCCTGCAGCGGGCGCGCTTTCTGCCGGCAATTGAACTGATAAAACGCTTCACCAAGGTGGTTAATGTCGACAGCGGTATTGATTATCGGCTGCGCACCCTGGAACAAGCCGAGATTTATCACTATCCACTTGACCCGCAAGCTGATACCAATCTGGAACAGTACTTTCTGGCGCTGTCAGTTGAGCCGCGGCAAAGCGCGGTCAGTATCGAAGTGGCTAACCGTAAACTGCAAACCCGGGCTGAGGCCGACGGCATTGTCTGGTTTAGTTTTTATGAGCTGTGTGAAACCGCCCGTAGTCAGTACGACTATATGGAACTAAGCAAGTTATACCATACCGTGTTGTTATCGGGCGTGCAGCCCATGGGGCAGCATAATGACGATGTGGCGCGCCGCTTTATTGCGCTGGTAGACGAGTTTTATGAGCGGCACGTTAAGTTAATTATCTCGGCCGCGGTACCGCTGGAACAGCTATATCAGGGCGGTTTACTCAGTTTTGAATTTAAACGCTGTATCAGCCGGTTACAGGAAATGCAGTCGCATGATTATCTGGCCAGCGAACATTTACCCTAAGCTAAAAAATTTCGCGTCAGACTGCTGATCTTTATTGCTGTTTAATATATAATCCGCGCCCGGCCAACGTTACAGCCTTATACTGCCGTTAGCCCGGCAGTTTTTGCATTCGAAGGGGTGCGATAACGACACTGTGCATCAGCCCTGCACTTTGTCAGGTGTAACTTTAGTTATTTTGGAATGAGTTTAATGAAAACTTTTACTGCAAAACCAGAAAGCGTAACTCGCGACTGGTACGTTGTTGATGCAAACGGTAAGACATTAGGTCGTATCGCTACTGAGATCGCTGCGCGTCTGCGTGGTAAGCATAAGCCGGAATTCACGCCGCACGTTGACACTGGTGACTACATCATCGTGGTAAACGCGGACAAAGTGGTTGTTACCGGTAACAAAGCTCAGGCGAAAATGTATTACTCGCACACTGGTTTCCCAGGCGGTATCAAAGAAATCAACTTCGAGAAGTTGATTGCTAAGAAGCCGGAAATGGTTCTGGAATCAGCTATCAAAGGCATGTTGCCTAAAGGCCCACTGGGTCGCGCTATGTTCCGTAAGTTAAAAGTTTACGCCGGCGCAGAGCATCAGCACGCTGCTCAGCAACCGCAAGTTTTAGATATTTAATCGGAGCATAACATGGCACAGAATCAATATTACGGAACTGGTCGTCGTAAAAGCTCAACGGCGCGTGTTTTCTTAAAAGCTGGTTCAGGTAACATCGTTGTTAACCAACGTGGCCTGAAAGAGTACTTCGGCCGTGAAACTGCCTGCATGGTAGTAAAGCAGCCGTTAGAACTGGTTGATATGGTAGAAAAATTTGACCTGTACATCACTGTTAAAGGCGGTGGTATTTCTGGTCAGGCCGGCGCTATCCGTCACGGTATCACCCGTGCACTGATGGAATTTGACGAGTCACTGCGTCCAGCCCTGCGTAAAGCTGGCTTCGTTACCCGTGACGCCCGTCAGGTTGAGCGTAAGAAAGTGGGTCTGCGTAAAGCACGTAAACGTCCACAGTACTCAAAACGTTAATTTCGTTTTGTACAGAAAACCCGGTGTTACCGGGTTTTTTTTTGTCTGCCGGTTAGCAACCGTGATGAGCTGGCACTGCGACTTTACAATCAGACTAAGATATTAGGTGTTCAGCGCGCCTTAATCCTTGTGCAACGCAAGGCTTTTCATTATGATCGGCAATATTTTGTAATTATAATAATGCTGAATTTCAGCCGCTTAATTTTTAATCGTTAAGCGTTTCAATGTGGAGATGAGTGGATGAGCAATGCGCCTGTAGATCATGGTCGCCGCCGCTTCCTGACCATTGCAACCTCTGTTGTGGGGGGCGTTGGTGCCATAGGAGCTGCTGTGCCCTTTATTGCGTCCTGGAATCCGAGTGAACGGGCTAAACAAGCCGGTGCGGCGGTAAGTGCCGACATCAGTAAACTCGAAGATGGGCAACTAATCCGCGTAGAGTGGCGTGGTCGCCCGGTGTGGATCGTAAAGCGTACCGAAGAAATGCTGGCCCAACTGGCCGATACCGAGAACCGCTTACGGGATCCTGGTTCCAAGGACCCGCAACAGCCTGCTTATGCCCAGAACCGTCATCGTTCCATCAAGCCGGAAATCTTTGTTGCCGTCGGGATCTGTACTCACCTGGGCTGTTCACCAACCTATCTGCCAAGTGACTTCGCAGCACAGGTTGAAGGCATCCGCTCTGGTTTCTTCTGTCCTTGCCACGGTTCCCGCTTTGACATGGCCGGCCGGGTATTCCAGAACGTACCAGCACCAACCAACCTGATGATTCCTCCGTATATGTTTATTGATGACAACACCGTACTGATCGGTGAAGACGAGGGGGCAGCCTGATGTTTAAAAATATTATGAGCTGGATTGAGTACCGCTTACCCTTTATGGATAAGATGAACCTGCATGTGATGCAGTATCCGGCACCAAAAAACTTTAACTTCTGGTACTTTTTCGGCTCGCTGGCGATGCTGGTGCTGGTAAACCAGATCGTCACCGGTATCTGGCTGACCATGAACTATGAGCCATCAGCCGAAGGTGCTTTTGCCTCTATCGAATACATCATGCGTGATGTCGAGTACGGCTGGTTACTGCGTTATATGCATTCTACCGGTGCCTCTGCCTTCTTCGTCGTGGTCTACCTGCATATGCTGCGCGGTATGATGTACGGCTCTTACCAGAAGCCACGCGAACTGCTGTGGATCTTCGGTATGCTGATCTTCTTAGTCCTGATGGCGGAAGCTTTCATGGGTTATATGCTGCCATGGGGCCAGATGTCGTTCTGGGGTGCGCAGGTAATTATCTCGATCTTCGGTGTTATTCCGTTTATTGGCGATGATTTAACGCTGTGGATCCGCGGTGACTATGTTATCTCTGGTGCCACCTTAAACCGTTTCTTTGCGCTGCATGTTATTGCCTTACCACTGGTGCTGGTGATCCTGGTGTTCCTGCACATTATGGCCCTGCATGAAGTGGGTTCGAACAACCCGGACGGTATCGATATCAAACGCGATAACGATGGTTCTGTTGAACTGACCGAAGCCGACAAGAAGTTTACTTTCCACCAGTATTTCACCAAAGGTGGCAAGAAAGTGATTGTCGATGCGATTCCATTCCACCCGTACTACACGGTAAAAGACTTAGTGGGTGTTGCCGGCTTCCTGTTAGCCTTTGCTTTTGTGATCTTCTTTGTGCCTGAGGGCGGTGGTTTCTTCCTGGAGCCGCCAAACTTTGAAGTGGCTAACCCAATGAAGACGCCTGAGCATATTGCACCAGTTTGGTATTTCACGCCATTCTATGCCATCTTACGTGCTATTCCGGATCCGTTACTAGGCGCTATCGCGATGTTCCTGGCCATCCTGGCACTGGCGTTACTGCCGTGGATTGACCGTGGCAAGGTACGCTCTGTGCGTTACCGTTGTGAACTGCACCGCTGGAACCTGGTGATGTTCTGCATCAGCTTTGTAGCGCTGGGTATTCTGGGTGTGTTACCTGCGACACCAACTTATACCGTGTTGTCTCAGATCTTCTCATTTACCTATTTCGCGTTCTTCGGTTTGCTGTGGTTATACAGTAAAAATGAGAAAACCAAACCACTGCCAGTGAGGTTAACCTGATGATGAAAAAGTTACTTTCTGCTGTTGCATTATTAGCCTCATCGCTGGCAATGGCGGCGGGCCCGACGATTCCGCTGGACAAGGCGCCAATCGATCTACGGGATAAAGCATCATTACAAAATGGTGCCAAGTTATTCCAGAACTATTGCCTGGGTTGTCACCAGATGCAGTACCAGCGTTACTCCCGGACCTTTAAAGATCTGGGGATCCCGGAAGATCTGGGCATGGAGCATCTGATGTTTACCGGTGAAAAAGTCGGTGATCATATTACTAATGCGATGCCAGCGGACTATGCTGAAAATTCCTTCGGCGTGTTACCACCGGATCTGACTAACGTTGCCCGGGTGCGGGGTGCTGATTGGTTATATACTTATCTGCGCACCTTCTATGTTGATGACAGCCGCCCGTTTGGCGTTAACAACAAGGTATTCCCGTTGGTAGGTATGCCGCATGTGCTGCAAGAGTTGCAAGGCGTACCTTATCAGGCTTATGAAACCCGCCTGGTGGATGGTCAGCCGAAAGAAATCTACGTTGGTATCCGTACTGACGGCAGCGGTGAGCTGAGCCCGGAAGAGTATGATCGTGCAGTGGCCGATTTGGTGAACTATATGGTTTACACTGGCGAGCCAACCAAACTGGAAGCCCGCTCTTTGGGGATCAAGGTGATGATCTTCTTATTGATCTTCTTCGTGCTGGCTTACCTGCTGAAGAAAGAATATTGGAAAGATGTTCACTAAGCATTTGTTTTTAAAATAGTTACTATCGGGGGCCTTGTGCCCCCTTGCCGTTTTAACTGTACCGGAGGAATAGATGGCGATCATTGCCAATAAACGCCCTGTGATGACATTATTTTCAGCTGTTGATGATATGTGTAGTCATCAGGTCCGCATAGTGCTAGCGGAAAAAGGCGTAACGGTTGATATTCTCCAGGTAACGCCGGACAACGTGCCGGAAGATCTTTACGAAGTTAACCCCTATGGCAGCTTGCCAACCTTACTGGATCGCGAGCTGGCGCTGTATCAGGCAGATATCATTATGGAGTACCTGGACGAGCGCTTCCCGCATCCGCCACTGATGCCGGTTTATCCGGTTGCCCGTGGTCAGGCACGCTTAATGATGTATCGCATTAAGCATGACTGGTACAGCCTGGCAGAGAAAATTCTGCAGGGTGATGACGAAGCGGCCATTGCGCGTCAGGAGTTAAAAGAAGGACTGCTGTCGATTGCACCGCTGTTTAGTGAAGCGCCGTTTTTTATGAGTGAAGAGTTTGGCCTGGTTGACTGTTATATGGCTGTGTTGCTGTGGCGCTTACCTTTACTGGGTATTGAGTTAAACGGCAGCGGTAGCAAACAACTGAAAACCTATATGAACCGCATTTTTGAACGCGATGCGTTTCAGGCCTCGTTAACAGAAGCTGAGCGCGAAATTCGTAAGGGGATGCCGCTCTGATGCAAAAGATGACGGCCAACCGGCCCTATTTATTGCGCGCCTTTTACGACTGGATAGTCGATAACAAGTGCACGCCTTATCTGGTGGTCGATGCAACCTATCCGGCGGTCAAGGTGCCGCAGCAATTTGTGCAAAATGGTCAGATCGTGCTGAATATTCTGCCTTCTGCCATTGGTAATCTGCAGCTGGGCAATGAGTTAATCACCTTTAATGCCCGCTTTAGTGGTCAGCCTTTTGCGCTGTCGATTCCGGTAAAAGCCGTACTGGCTATCTATGCCCGTGAAAACGGTGCCGGCACTGTCTTTACGTTAGAGGAAGACGAAGAGGATGATCAGGATTTTGTTTCTGATGCTACGCCGGATGACTTGCCGCCAGAGCCGCCTAAGCCAGGGCGCGGCAGCCACCTGAAAGTTGTGAAGTAATATAAGTCAATAAAGCCGGGTTTCCCGGCTTTATGCATCTTATCCTGTTAGGTATTTCCAATCTTGTTTTAGCTGCTGCAAAGTTGGCGCGATGCCGGTGTGATCAACATTGGCTGTCAGCTTTTTTGCGCCAGCTGCCAAAAGCTTTTGATCAGCGGTTCCTGCTGCCGCTTTGCCAGCATACAGATCCCCAGGTCAAACGGCTGAAACGGATACTGATGTTCCAACAGCCGCACCCGCTCTTTTACCGGGCTATGCTGCAATACCGGATCCGGCACTATGCTGACACCACTACCTAATGCCACCATCGACACCAGAGCTTCGTGGCCATCAACCTTGGCCACCACAGCCGGGTTAATATTGCAGTCTTTCAGCCAACGGTCAAAACGACTGCGCGCTGGACCATGCTCGGGCAGGATCAGCGGTATCTCATTCCAGTTTACCTCTGCACCGGCCAGTAAATCATTAACCCGGCACGGGATCACCGGGGCAATCAAGCGTACCGGCAGGCTGGCAATGCTTTGAAAGTACATGGTAGTTGGCAGCTGCTCCGGGCGGGCGGCGATAGCAACATCGGCTTCATCCTGCTTAATGCGGTCAATAGCCTGCGCCGCATCACCGGTACTCAGCTGAATTTCTGCCTTTGGGCAGTGTAGGCGAAATTTATCCAGCAGCGCCGGCAGATGGCTATAGCTGGCGGTAACGGTACAGTAAATCCTTAAGGTACCGCTAAGCTCGCTGCTGGCTAGCTGTAAATCCAGTTGCAGCTGATGCCATTCATCCAGCCACAGCCTTACAAAGCGTTGAAAGCGGCTGCCGGCCGTGGTCAGTTTCACCGTTCTGTTATCGCGTTCAAATAAGCTGCTGCCAAGCTCTTCTTCCAGCCGTTGGATCACCCGGGTCAGGGTGGAGGGGCTAACAAACATCTGCTCGCTGGTGCGGGCATAATTCAGGCTGCTGGCTAGATGTAAAAACAGTTGTGCGCTACGAATATCCATCTTTATTGCAGAATGTGAAATACAGTATTGAAAATATATCACTTCACGCAATAAAAGTCGCGTTATAGACTGATTTCATCAAAGCAGCGCATCCCTGATGAAAAACCCGCTGCTCCTGTTGGCAAAAGCCACAGCACGAATGTTGGAACTGACGATGAGCAATTACTTTAATACCTTAAATTTACGCCAGCAGTTACGCCAGTTAGGCCAGTGCCGCTTTATGGACAAAGCTGAGTTCGTTAACGGCTGCAGCTTTATCAAAGATTGGAATATTGTGATCGTCGGTTGTGGCGCGCAGGGCCTGAATCAGGGCTTGAATATGCGCGACTCAGGGTTAAACATCAGCTATGCGCTGCGTGATGAAGCCATCGCCGAAAAGCGGGCTTCGTACCAGAAAGCCAGTAGCAATGGCTTTACTGTCGGTACTTATCAGCAGTTAATTCCAGGTGCAGATCTGGTATTAAACCTGACCCCGGATAAGCAGCATAGCAGCGTAGTGGATGCCATTATGCCGCTGATGAAGCAGGGCGCGACCCTGGCTTACTCGCACGGCTTTAATATTGTCGAAGAGGGTAAGCAGATCCGGCCTGATATTACGGTGATTATGGTGGCACCTAAGTGTCCGGGCACCGAAGTACGGGAAGAATATAAGCGCGGCTTCGGCGTACCGACCTTAATAGCAGTGCATCCGGAGAACGATCCTAAAGGTCAGGGGCTGGAAATTGCCAAAGCCTATGCTTCCGCGACCGGCGGTGATCGGGCCGGGGTATTGGAGTCGTCCTTTGTTGCCGAAGTAAAATCCGATTTGATGGGCGAGCAGACCATTCTGTGTGGCATGCTGCAAACCGGCGCGATTCTGGCCTTTGACAAGATGGTTGCCGATGGGATGGAAGCCGGTTATGCCGCCAAACTGATTCAGTATGGCTGGGAAACCGTAACCGAAGCCTTAAAGCATGGCGGCATCACCAATATGATGGACCGGCTGAGCAATCCGGCCAAGATTAAAGCCTATGATCTGGCAGAAGAGTTAAAAGGCACCTTACGTCCGCTGTTTGAAAAACATATGGACGACATTATCAGTGGCGAGTTCTCCCGCACTATGATGGCAGACTGGGCTAATGATGATAAAAACCTGCTGACCTGGCGTGAGCAAACCCGTGACTCGGGCTTTGAAAAGGCGCCGGTATCCAGCGAGCAGATCAGCGAACAAGAATACTTTGACCGCGGCATCCTGTTAGTGGCCATGGTAAAAGCCGGCGTCGAGCTGGCCTTTGAAACCATGGTCGATGCCGGCATTATCGAAGAGTCGGCTTACTATGAGTCGCTGCACGAAACGCCATTAATTGCCAATACCATCGCCCGTAAGCGTTTGTATGAAATGAACGTGGTGATTTCGGATACGGCGGAGTACGGTAACTACTTGTTTGCCCATGCTGCAGTACCTTTACTGCGCGATAAGGTAAATAGTTTAAGCAGTGAATATATCGGTAAGGGCTTAAGCAGCAGTCAGAATGGTGTTGATAACCTGAAGCTGATTGCCGTCAATGAAGCTATCCGCCAGCACCCGGTGGAAGTGGTAGGTAAAAAATTACGCGGCTATATGACAGCAATGAAACGCATTGTCGAGGCGAATTAAGCCAGCGCGCAAAGAATGATGTGGTTACAGGTCGTCAGGCCAGACACAGTGTGCCGCCTGACACCTGACCAATAATGATGTTATACGTGGACCTTGGTTGTTTTGCCCCGCTTGTCGGGGCTTTTTTTTGGGTGTAAGGTCATAAACAACAGGCAGCTAAAGGAAATTGTAGAGATGAAAACCATAGCGCTGGTCGCGCATGATGGCAAAAAAGCCGCTTTACTGGATTGGATCGACCGGCACCGGCAGTTTTTTGCCGATAAAAAACTGGTAGCAACCGGCACCACCGGCAAACTGATTAGTGAGCGCTTACAACAGCAGGTGCACTGTCTGGCCAGTGGTCCGCTCGGCGGTGACCAGCAAATCGGCGCTTTAATTGCCGAGCAACAAATCGACTGGCTGATCTTTTTCTGGGATCCGCTGTCATCTCAGCCGCACGACCCGGATGTTAAGGCGTTAATCCGGCTGGCCGTGGTCTGGAATATTCCGGTGGCCTGTAATATCGCCACCGCAGACTTTATTATCCATTCCAGTTTATACCAGCAGGACTACCAGCGTCAGATACCGGATTTTAAAGCCCATAACGACAGGTTTAGGGGGTAGGGCGTCAACCCGCCCTCGGCAGCTTACAGGTTTTAATACCAAACAGAGTATAAGCCGGGCAGAAATTAAATAACCCGGTCAGCAGCGGGATCGCGCCCAGCCAACCCCACCAGCCAATCATCCCGGTGGCAGCTGCCGCAATCAACACCACACCAACAATAATGCGTAAGACTTTATCAATACCGCCAACATTCGCTTGCATATCCAGCTCCAATTTAGACTTATCTTATTTAATGTAGCTGTAATTCACCGCTTGGGCCAGGTAAATCAGCAGAAAAGTTGCGACAGCGCAAAGTTTCTTATTGAGAATTGTTCTTGTTTATGTTTAGATGTGCGCAATCGTTATTACCTACTGCGGAGCTGTGATGAAACTGAATAAAATGCTGTTATTGGTTGCCGCTAGCCTGGCATCCTGTGCCCTACATACCAGTGCTGCTTTTGCGGCTGAAGTGAATGTTTACTCTGCCCGACAGGAAGAGTTAATAAAACCCTTACTGGACAAATTTACTGCCGAAACCGGGATTAAGGTCAATTTAATTACCGGCAATGCTGATGAGCTGATCACCCGCATCAGCAGCGAAGGTCGCAATAGTCCGGCCGATCTGCTGTTAACCACCGATGTTGGCCGGTTAGCCCGCGCTAAGCAGCAAGGCGTATTACAGGCCGTATCCTCTGACACCTTACAACAACAGATCCCGGCCAATCTGCGTGATCCGGCTGGCGTGTGGTATGGCCTGACCGTACGCGCCCGGCCAATCATGTATGTCGAAGGTAAGGTTGATCCGAAGCAGTTATCAACCATGGCTGATCTGGCCGATCCGAAGTGGAAAGGCAAGATTTGCGTGCGTTCATCCAACAATGTCTATAACCAGTCGCATATTGCCGCCATTATTGCGCATGACGGTGTAGCAAAGGCCGAAGCCTGGGCGCGTGGTCTGGTGGCGAACTTTGCCCAGCCACCGCGTGGTGGCGACCGTGATCAAATCAAGGCGGCTGCAGCCGGGGTATGTGATATTGCCTTAGCGAATACTTACTATCTGGCTGGAATGCTGGCTGATCCAGTCGAGCAGGCTGCGGCGTCTAAAGTCAAAGTGTTCTGGCCGGATCAGCAAGGCAACGGTGCTCATATCAATATTTCCGGTGCCGGTGTGGCGACTTTTTCACCAAATAAACAGAATGCGGTGAAATTGCTGGAGTATATGGTACAGCCGGCAGCACAACACTGGTATGCTGAAGCGAATCATGAATATCCAATTCGCGCTGATGTGAAAATCAGCACGCTTCTTGAAGGTTTTGGCACCTTTAAAGCAGACAATTTAGAGCTGGAGCAGTTAGGTGAACTTAATGCCGAGGCAATCCGCGTTATGGATCGTGCTGGCTGGCGGTAACACTGTACCGCCAGAGCAAGGGGGTTTAGCCCCTTGCTAAAATCACTGTTGTTTGATCGTTGGCGCTGGGCAGTATTACTGCCCGCGCTACTCTTAGCCCTGCCTGTTATTATTATCTTCGCCAGCTGGCTGGAACCGCAAACCGCAATTTGGCGGCATCTGCGCCAAACGGTGCTGGCCGACTATGTGGTGAACTCTTTGCTGCTGGCTGGTGGCACCGGTCTGGGGGCGCTGTTAATCGGTACCGGCAGCGCCTGGCTGATCAGTCAGTATCAATTTTTTGGCCGCCGCTATCTGCAATGGCTGTTGCTGCTGCCACTGGCGATGCCGGCCTATATTATCGCTTACACCTATACTGGCATGCTGGATTTTGCCGGGCCGGTACAAAGTCAGCTCCGTTCCTGGTTTGGCTGGTCTTTTGGCGATTATTGGTTTCCGGAGATCCGCTCACTCGGTGGCGCTATTCTGATGCTGGCGCTGGTACTTTATCCCTATGTTTATATGCTGGCGCGCAACGCCTTTGCTGAACAATCGGCGTCTTTACTGGAAGCCAGCCGTACGCTTGGTATGACACCGCGGCAGCATTTCTGGAGGGTGGCTTTGCCGCTGGCCCGGCCGGCCATTTTAACCGGCATGGCACTGGCGATGATGGAAGCCTTTGCCGACTATGGCACAGTGCAGTATTTTGGCGTACCAACCTTTACCACCGGTATTTTCCGCACCTGGTTTGGTATGGGCAGTGCCCAGGCGGCTGCCCAGCTAGCGGCGTTATTAACTAGCTTTGTGCTGTTTTTGCTGTTACTGGAAAAATGGTCACGCCGCAAAGTCCGCTATTATCATCAGGGCCAAAAGCACAGTGCGCCGGCGCTTAGGCGGGTTGGGCCCTTGCGGCAGCTGACGTTGTTGGCGCTATGTTTATTACCGGTGGTACTGGGCTTTATCTTACCGGCCTGGCGCTTACTCAGCTGGGCGCTGGCCAACTGGCAGCGGACCCTGAATGCCAATTTCTGGCAGCTGGTGTGGAATAGCTTTTCCCTGGCGGCGATGGCCGCGTTGTTATCGGTGCTACTTGCCTTGTTGTTCGCCTACGCCAAACGATTAAGACGCGATCCGCTGGTGCGCTTACCGGTGCAACTGGCGGCGCTGGGCTATGCGGTCCCGGGTACTGTTATCGCTATTGGCGTGATGATCCCATTGGCCTGGTTTGACCGTCATGTCGATCTGCTGGCCGAGCAATGGTTTGGCATCCGCACCGGTTTGCTGTTATCCGGCACCCTGGCGGCACTGTTGCTGGCCTACAGTGTGCGCTTTCTGGCGGTATCCTTACATGGTATTGAGGCCGGTTTGGCCCGGATCAAACCCAATATGGATAACGCCGCCCGCTCTATGGGCTATAGTCCGCTGCAGGTATTGCGTAAGGTGCATGTGCCATTATTAAAGGGCAGTGTTTTTACCGCGCTGCTGCTGGTATTTGTTGATGTGTTAAAAGAATTACCGGCCACGCTGATCTTAAGGCCCTTTAACTTTAATACTCTGGCGGTCAGGGCGCATGAACTGGCTTCTGATGAACGCCTGGCCGACGCGGCCTTACCCGCACTTGCGATAGTGCTGGTTGGCTTGTTACCGGTGATCTTACTGGCGCGCTCTACTGAGCGGCGTATGCAAGGAACAGAATAATGTTGGCATTAGAGCAGCTGGCTATCGCTTATGGCCGGCATACCGTAGTAAAAGACATTTCGTTTTCGCTGGCAGAGGGGCAGATCGGCTGTTTAGTCGGCCCTTCAGGCTGCGGCAAAACCACTATTTTGCGCGCAATTGCCGGCTTTGAAGCGCCGCAGAGCGGACAAATTCGTCTACAAGGGCAAACGGTGAGTAGTGCAAACCAGCAGCTGGCGCCCGAGCAGCGGAAAATTGGCATGGTGTTTCAGGATTTTGCGCTGTTTCCGCATTTGACCGTGGCCGACAATATCAGTTTTGGCTTACAACATCGCAGTAAGGCCGACAAGGCCGCTAAAGTAAAGCAACTGCTGCAGCTGGTTGGTTTGCCGGATCTGGGGGAGCGTTATATCCATCAGTTATCCGGTGGCCAACAACAACGGGTGGCACTGGCGCGGGCGCTGGCACCGGAGCCAAAAGTTCTGCTGCTGGATGAGC
The DNA here is from genome assembly GCF_001704375.1 of Alishewanella sp. HH-ZS. Lineage (NCBI taxonomy): Bacteria > Pseudomonadati > Pseudomonadota > Gammaproteobacteria > Alteromonadales > Alteromonadaceae > Alishewanella > Alishewanella sp. HH-ZS. The sequence goes on from NZ_LZEJ01000014.1 coordinate 69,196, forward strand.
CTTTCTCCAGTCTGGATGCTGAGTTTCGTGAAGTGTTGGCGCGCGATATCCGCAAAATTTTAAAGCAGCTACAGATTACGGCGGTACTGGTGACCCATGATCAGTTTGAAGCCTTTGCCATGGCCGATATGATTGGCGTGATGCAACATGGTCAGCTGCAGCAATGGGCGACGCCGTACGAGCTTTACCATCGTCCGGCCAGCCGCTTTGTCGCCGACTTTGTTGGCCGCGGAGTAATGTTACCGGGCACTATGTTGGATCAGCAACGGGTGGAAACCTGCCTTGGCATCTTCCGTCAGCGCTATTTGCCGGATGTGCAGGCGGGCGACCAGGTTGATGTCCTGATCCGGCCGGACGATATTGTGCACGATGATGAAAGTGCGATTCAGGCCACTGTTGCCGATAAAGCCTTTCGTGGCTCACATATCCTGTATACGCTGGCGCTGACTGGTGGCGAATTGGTCTATTGTCTGGCGCTGAGCCATCATAACCATGCTATTGGTGAGCAGATTGGCATCCGTCTGGATTTAGACCATCTGGTGCTCTTTCCGCGGACCCTAAGCGCAGCAAGCGGTTTAAATTAGCGGGCTGTTGGCTCCGGTAGCAACTCTGCCAGGATCTGCTGCAGTTCACCGCTTTGCCGCAACTGTTGCAGGCCGCGGTTAAAACGCAGCTGTAGCTCAGCACTTCCCGCTTTTTGGCGTGGGAATGCCAAATGCATAGGTTTTTCCTCTAAAGGTTCAGTGACCCAGTTAATCCGCACTTGCTGTAGTGGCTCGGGCAGTTGTCGCAACAGGTACAGGCCGTTTTGTAAGTCGGCCGGTATCAAGTCGACCCGCTTTAACGCCAGCATCCGGAACACCTGATCATCGGTTGCGACACTCACCTTCTGTAGCGGACTATTGAGCAGCAGCGGGCTTTGCGCATAGCCAGTGACCATCCCCAGCGTGCTGTCACTTTGTAATACGCTGTTCAGATCATCTGTCAGTTGTAGCTCACCGGCCCTTTTAAATAATACGATCTGATTGGCGTAGATGGCATCCGAATACAACAATTGCTGTTCCCGCTCTGCCGTATGCCAGATCGCCAGAATGCCATCGTAAAAGCCTTGCTGCGTATCATAAAGTGCCCGGGCAAAAGGCATAAAGGCAATCTCAATATCAATGCCTTCGTAGGCAAAGGCGCGGCGGACAATTTCGGATACAGCGCCTTGTCGCGGCAACTCAGTACCGTAATGCGGTACATAATCACTGCTGGCCAGTACAATACGCTGCTTATCCTGGGCCGGTAATGCCGTGGCCAACAGGCAAAGCAAAGATAACAAAGCAAGTTTCCACGAAAACGCCATAAATGCCTGAGTTAAAGCGGGTAGGGAAGTTAAGCTTAGCAGAGCAAATGCGAAAAATAAAAAAAGGTGCGCTAAGCCAAGCCGCACCTCCAGGAAGAACTGATTAACTGATACCGCAGTTTGGTGCTGGCTTAATCCTTTAAAAAGTCTGCGATCTGCGCTGCCACCGCACTGATATTGACCACCCCATCCAGATGCCCCCAGTCACCGGGAATTTCTGCCAGGGTCACCTGTGCTGGCGGCATGGCCGCTGCACTTTGGACTGACATCTTCGGCAGTAGCAGTTGATCACCGCTCGCCGGCAAAAATAAGGTTTTCGCCTTGACCTGCTGTAACGCCTGTTGCCAGTTATCGCCCATACCGGCGCGCCAAAGCTGCGAGGCACGGATCAGATACAGGATATGGTTGGCGTCCTGCAATTTACTGCGCTCAGCGGCCTGAGCCAGTAATTGCTGCCAGGCAGAAAAGGGCGCTCGGATATCCTGCCGCGGCGCCTGATCCTGCAGCGGATCGGTAAAGCGCTGATTAAAGGCCGTTGGATAAAGGGCGTCCTGAGTGATATAGGCCACGGCCGTGCTCAGGCCCTGCACAGGTTGGCCATAGGCATAATAGTCGCCATCCCGCCAGGCTGGATCCTGTTTAATCGGATAGGCCCAACGCTCCAACCGCACTGCAGCCCAGGCGTCCATATAGGCCGTGCCAATCACCGGGATCAAGCGCTGCACCCGCTGTGGATAACGTACCGCCCACTCAATGGCCTGAAACGAGCCCATAGAGGCGCCAATCACCGCATGCAGTTGCTGAATACCCAGGCTATCCAGCAGCTGGCGTTGTACCTCGACAAAGTCGGTGATGGTCACCACCGGAAAGCTGAGCCCCCAGGGCTTGCCTGTTGCCGGATTGATGGTCGCCGGGCCTGTGGTAATTACCTTGGGATCAAACACATTCGCATTAACCAGGGTATCGACACTGATCACATAAAACTTATTGGTATCAATGGCTTTACCTGGACCAATAATGGCATCCCAGTAGCCGGCTACGGCATCATCCGGCTGGTATTTACCGGCGGCGTGCGAGGTGCCGGAAAAGAAATGGGTGATCAAAATGGCATTGGACTTGTCGGCATTAAGTTTGCCATAGGCTTCCCAGCCAACCCGTACCGGAGCAATCTGCTGCCCGGATTGGGTGGTAAAACTGGCAATTTCAAAGGCTTGCTTTTCCACCAGCAAGGATTCGGCCCGGCTGCAACTACTCAGCAGCAGTAAGCCAAGCAGTAAACTCACCTTGAGCAGTGGTAGCCGCAGTTGCACAAGTAGTTGCAGAAGCAGTAGCATCTTAAACTCCGTTAAAACCATTGAAATAACAGGATGGCCAGCACCACACCCAGTAATGGCATCAGCACACTGACTACCGCTACCGGCCAATAGGCGTTCTGGTGTGTTTCGCCACAAATTGCGCGGATGGTGGTGACCACATAGCCATTATGTGGCAGTGAGTCGAGCGCACCGGATGAAATGGCGACCACCCGGTGCAGTTGCTCGGCATCCACGCCACGTTCCAGATAGGTTGGCGCAATTTCCGGCAAGGCGATAGCCTGACCGCCAGATGCCGATCCGGTTAAACCAGCAATAGCACTTACCGCCACTGCGGCGCCAATCAGTTCCGGGCCGGGTAAGTGTGTCATAAAATGGACCACCTCGCCAAAGGCGGGAGTCAGTCGCGCCACACCGCCAAAACCGACTACAGCAGCAGTGTTACCTATGGCCAGCAAGGCACCCAGTACGCCTTCATTGGTGGCGGCGGCCGGGTTGTGCAGAAAGCGGAAATTCAGCAGATATAAACTTACCACACCACCAGCCAGCGCAATAATCAGCGCAGCTTGCTGCAGGCTGTCGTGCAACAGGAAGGATGTAACCAGTACCACCAGCAGCGGGATTAAGCCGGTTAACCAATGCGGCAGGGCTTTATCGCTAAGTTCCGGATCTGTGGCGCGGGCAATAAAGTGCTCGCCGCGGGCTTGTGCGCCTTTGATCATCCACATTAGCGCGGCGTAACCGCCAATGGCCATAAAGGCGGCGACGACTAAACTGACTTCCCAGCCGGCATAAGGGGTGGTACCCAGATAAGGAATGGGGATCCAGTTTTGGATCTCGGGTGAGCCGGCAGAGGTCATGGTAAAGGTGACAGAGCCGAGCGCCAGTGTTGCCGGAATAAAGCGCCGCGGTAAGTTAGCGCCTTTAAACAGGCTTACGGCCATCGGGTAAGCGGAAAACGCCACCACAAATAAGCTGACGCCACCATAGGTTAACACCGCACAAGCCAGTACGATAGCCAGCACAGCCCGCTTATGCCCCAGTCGTTTCACAATCGCCAGTGCCACAGCATCGGCAGCGCCGGTATGCTCCATTAGCTTGCCGAACAGCGAGCCGAGCAGAAACATCAGAAACCAGTTGGCGACAAAACCGGAAAAACCGTTCATATAGCCGTGCACAAAATCAATCTTATCGGCTACCTGCCAGAACGGAATACCATTGGTCAGCGCCACCAGCAGGGCACAGAGCGGGGCCGTGATAAAGAGGTTAAAGCCGCGCATGGTCAGGACAATCAGCAGCCCCAGACCAAGCAGTAAACCGAGCAAACTTAACATCGGATAATCCTTGTTCTTGTTTTTTTCTAGTCTGATACAGTCTGCCCATGTCAGCCATAGTACTAAGGTACAGGTTAATATTTCTGCAATCGCGGCTACTCTAGACATATAACAACGCCGGAGTACCCAGGTAATCCGGTAACAAAAAGCAGACAGCACAACATCGACACAACAGGAGGGCCGGTTATGGCCAACAACAATAAGATTAACTATCGCGCCACTTATCCCCGTAATCTGAAGCCGAGCCTGCTGGCACTGGCTATTAGCAGCTGTCTGGCCATGCCAGCCCTGGCACAGGAAACCACCAGCAGCGATGATGAGGCGGTTAAGCTGGAGCGTATTGAAGTCACCGCCCGCCGCACTGTAGAAAATCTGCAAACGGTACCGGTAGCAGTAACCTCGTTAGGCGAAGAGCAGCTGGCACAGCGTGGTATCGATAATATTACTTCGGTACAACAGTACTCACCGAATACCACCTTGCAGGTATCGCGCGGCACCAACAGCACCCTGACCGCCTATATCCGCGGTATTGGTCAGCAGGACCCGCTGTGGGGCTTTGAGCCCGGCGTCGGTATCTATATCGATGATGTGTATCTGGCACGGCCGCAAGGTGCGGCGTTGGATGTGTATGATGTTGAACGTGTTGAAGTATTGCGTGGACCCCAAGGTACCCTCTATGGCCGCAATACCATCGGTGGAGCGGTAAAATATGTGACCAAGGAATTGTCGGGCGACACCCAATTTGCGGTACGTGGCACCCTGGGTAGCTACAAACAAAATGATCTTAAAGTATCCGGTCAAACCGGCCTGACTGACACCGTCTTTGTCGGCGCTGCGCTGGCCATGTATAACCGTGATGGCTTTGGCCGGTTCCTGAACACCGGCGATCATAACTACAATAAAGATCTGATGTCTGGCCGGGTCAGCTTACAATGGAACGCGGCGGACAATTTCAAAGTGCGGTTAGCGGCCGATAAAACCGTTGACGAATCCAACCCACGTGGCGGCTTCCGGTTATTCCCCAGTGTGCGGGCACCGAACGATGTGCGGCCAACCAAGGTTTATGATGCCAATATCAGTATGCCGGTAGAAAACAAGGTTGAAACTGAAGGCCAATCTTTAACGCTAAGCTGGGATGTTAACGATAACTGGACCGTGAAGTCTATCACGGCCCGCCGTGAGGGTGTCACGGATACCAATATCGACTTTGACTCTACTTCGGTACCGACGCTGGATATTCCGGCTTTCTATGAAGATAAACAAACTTCACAAGAGCTACAGTTCCTGTACAACAGTGACCGTTTAAAAGTCGCCAGCGGTATTTATTATTACTCCGGCGAAGCTTGCGGTGCCTTTGGTCAGGTAGTTTATGGCCTGTCTACTACTGAGAACGGCGGCTGTGTCGATACTGAAAGCCGTGCTTTCTACTCCCAGGGCAGTTATCGGTTAGATGATAAATGGTCGGTGACACTGGGTGGCCGTTACACCAAGGATGACAAAGACGCTAATGTTTACCGTTATGTTTACAGCGGTTATAAATTCCCACGCCGGCCGGGCGGTACACGTATCGGTGTACAAACCGATTTTGCTGACAGCGCCAGCTTTAGTCATTTCTCACCTCGCTTAGGGGTAGAATACCAGCACAGTAACGATATGATGCTGTACGGTAGCTATACCAATGGCTTTAAGTCAGGTGGTTTTGATATGCGGGCCAACCAGGCAGTTAACCCGGATGCCAATAAGCCTTATACCGAAGAAACCGTTGATACCTATGAACTGGGGATGAAGAGCGAGTGGCTGAACCAACGTCTGCGCTTAAATGCCGCGGTCTTTATGTCTAAATATGACGATATGCAGGTTACAGTGCAACGCTCTGTTGAGCTGTCACCGGGTAATATCACGGTGGCGTCTCAGGTGCTGAATGCGGCCAATGCGGATATCAATGGTGCTGAGCTGGAAGCCACCTTTGCCGCGACCCGTGAGTTTAACTTAAGCCTGATTGTTGGTTATGTTGATGCCAAGTTTAACGAAGTCGAGTTCTTCGACCCGACCCAGCAACGGGTAGTGGATGTATCTAACCTGTGGTCCTTTGCTAATACTCCGAAAGTCACGGCGACCCTGGCGGGTACTTACAGCGTCGCGCTAAGCTCGGGTGAGCTGGTATTTACCGGTAATCTGGCGCATCGTGGTAAAACCCAGATCTTTGAAATCCCCTCGTTACTGGACTACGGCAGTTATACCTTGTTCAATGCCGGCGTGACCTGGTACTCCAACGACGGGCACTGGGATCTGTCGCTGCAGGGCAAAAACCTGGGTAATAAAGAGGCGCGGATTGCCGGTTATAACTTTGCCGGTGCGGCACTGGATAACTCGGTACTGGGTTTCTATATTGACCCCAGAACCTTTAGCTTCAGTGTAGGTTACCGCTTCTAAGCGAAAACACTTGCCGGGGCGTCAGCCCCGGTTCATTATTGGGTAAAAACCCCAAAGTGACCTTATGATTGCCATTATTGCTGATGACCACCCGCTATTCCGGGTGGCACTATCTCAGGCCTGCGCGGCCATACTGGGCAGTGATGCCACCTTACTGCAGGCGCAAACCATGCAGCAGATCTGGCCGTTACTGCGCCAACATCCTGATACCCATTTAATTTTTCTGGATCTGAAAATGCCGGGTTCTGACGGCTTTACCGGCTTAACTGCGCTGCGCACCGAATATCCGGATGTGCCGGTGGTAATGGTATCAGCCGAAGAAGATCCAGTGATTATTAAGCAAGCTCTGACACTGGGGGCGGGCGCCTATATTCCAAAATCGGCACCACTGGAATTGCTGTCCGAAGCCATTAATGCGGTATTAAATGGTGATAGCTGGTTGCCGGCTGAATTGTCTGAAGATGTAAAAAATGCCCGGCCGCTGATTGATCAGGATTTTGCCCAGCGTCTGGAGCAACTTACACCCCAGCAGTTCCGGGTACTGAAAATGATTGCTGATGGCTTGCTCAATAAGCAAATTGCCTATGAGATGCAGGTGCAGGAAACCACCATCAAGCAGCATGTGTCGGCGATTTTACGCAAGTTGAATGTAAATAACCGCACCCTGGCCGGAATACTATTTGATAAGCTGCGCTTGCCGGAGCAAGGAAGTTAGCCAAGTCACCAGGCCAACCAAGTCGCCTGGTCAGCGCAACGTTAAGGCGGACGAGCGGATAGGTTGGCGATAGCTGCCGCTATGATGATTTCTGACACTGCGCGCGGTAGCTCTGACTGATATCAATCAGTTGCCCTTGTTGTAACAGTAAAATCCGTTCTGCACTTAAGATAGTTTCCGGGCGATGGGCAATAATAATCCGGGTCATCTTTAGCTGCTGCACTGCCTTATTAACATAGTGTTCCAGCTGCACATCCAAATGGCTGGTCGCTTCATCTAAAAACAGGATCTTCGGTTGCCGGTATAGGGCGCGGGCCAGCAGTAAGCGCTGCTTTTGACCGCCGGATAAGGAACTGCCCATATCACCGACCAGGCTGTTATAGCCCATTGGCATCGCCAGAATATCCTGATGGATACCGGCCAGCTGCGCGGCTGTATAAATCTGCTCCAACGAGGCTTCCGGGTCAAAAAAGCTAATATTTTCTGCTAAGGTGCCCGACAGCAGCTGATCATCCTGCATCACCGCAGCGACCTGGCTGCGGTAGTTACGTAAACCCAGCTGTTTAATATCAACACCATCAACCTCAATTTTACCGCTTTCTGCGCTAAGCAAACCCAGTAACAGTTTCAGCAGCGTGGTTTTGCCACAGCCAGAGGGGCCAATAATGGCAATATTTTCACCGGCGTTAACTTCCAGAGTTAAGCCATTAAATAGCAGCGGCTCATTGCTGGCATAACGAAAACTGAGATCCTTTACGCTAAGATTGCCGCTAAGTTGCCGCGATGGTTGTGAGCTCCCTTCCTGTTCTCGTTCCGTCAGCGCGATATCCGCCAGCCGGTCTAAGTGTAGCCGGGTCATTTTGACTTCTATCAGCTTATCGATAAGCGCCGCCGAGCGGTTGGTAAATTGGGTTTTATAGGCCAGGAATGCAAATAACATCCCGACACTCAGATCTCCGGCGATAACGGCCAGTGCCGCAAGATAGACCACCATCACGTTTTCCAGCCCAAACAGTAGTTGATTGCTGCTTTGCCAGCCAAGTTGCCACTTACCAAGTTTGTATTGCTGATTAATAGCTGTGGTATAGCGGTTTTGCCATAAATTAAGGCGCTGAGTTTGTTGGCCAAATAGCTTAATACTTTGCATCGCCCGCACCGACTCGATAAAGTTGGTCTGCTCTTTGGCTCCCGCAATAATGCTGGCTTCGGTAAGCTGATAGAGCGGGCGATACAGCAAGAAACGCATTGCGGCATACAGGGCCACGGCGATAACAACAACCAAGGCAAGCTTTGGACTGTATAAATACATCATCAGCAGTACGGCTATTGCCATCAGGCCGTCAATTAAGCCTTCCACCAGACTATTGGTAAATAACTCCCTTACCGCATTAAGCGAACCGAAGCGCGAGACAACATCACCCATGTGGCGCTTATCGAAATAGCTAAGCGGCATATTAAGTAAGTGACGCATCAGATTGGTCGCCATCTGTACACTCAAGGTCGAGCTCAGATGCAGCACTACCCAGCCGCGCAAGGTTTGGGTGATCACCTGGATCAGCACCAGTAAACTAAAGCCCAACGCCAATACGACTAACAGCGGTTGGTCATGGCTGATTAACACTTCATCGACGACCAGCTGGGTGTAATAGGGCGAGGCCAATAAGAACAGTTGCAGTAGTAAGGAGAGTAAAAAGAGCTTAAACAAGGACAACCAGAGTCCCTGAGCTTTACTCCAAAATGCGGTAAGACCGAGCCTGACCCGTTCATCGACTGTTTTAAACTCAGTGGTGGGGGTGAGTTCCAAAGCAATGCCGGTAAAGGCCTTATCCACTTCTTTAAATGGCAGCCGCCGCTCACCCTGCGCTGGATCTAAAATGGTAATGGCGCCACGGTGTACTTTTTTTAACACTACAAAGTGATTCATCTCCCAATGCAATACGCAGGGAGTTTTTAGTTTGCCTAAATCTTCCAGCTCCAGCTTTAACGCCCGCCCCGCCAGCCCCAGCTGATTTCCCAGCAGCATCAGCTGTTGTAGATTGGCGCCTTTAAAGGACACACTATAGCGATTACGTAGAGTGGTTAGATCCAGCTGATGGCCATGATAGTTGGCGACCATCGCCATACAGGCTAAACCACATTCAGCGGCTTCGGATTGGTAGATCATTTGTACTGGTGTTTATAGTCAAGGCACCATCGTGAGAACAGCGCTCGCCGAATTTTTTGCGATCATTTTCGTAGTTGAAATGTTCCTCTGACACTGAAATGCAGCTTAGTGCTATAGCCGAGTTTAATTTATTAAAGTTGTTGCAATAGCCAATTTCTCCGTAGTCTTTTGGCGCTTGAACATTAGCTACACCAAATTTCAGCATATGCTTTACAGGCATAGTGAAATTTCCATAATTTTTAGGTTCTTGGCCAACTCGAGCTATATAGTCATTTACACCAATGAGCTGATAAAAATCATATTCCCGTTGTCGTCTAGCTTCCCACTCCTGTTGCATTTCAGGGGTTTTCTGCTCAGCAATCTCTTCATCATCCATTGGAAAACCATTAAGAGAAGACACTGTTCTGCCACATAAATCGAATTCTCGAAAATCTTTTTGTTGCGTGTTCCCGTGCCAAATAACAGCGGCACCATCTCGTATGGTCTTGTTGACTGCAGCGGTAAATAGATAGTTTGCGCAACTGGAAATGCAACGATCAAATACTTCAATATCAAGATTGTATTTGTAAATAAGATGGCCAATGCTAATTCCAGCATCAATATCGCCGCCATTTGAATTGATAATGATTCGCTTAATATTGCCCTCTGCAAGATATTTTGAAACCTTTTCATATAATGATTTGGTGATGTCCCCTTTAATTATTATTGCATTGCCTTCTCGATCTATCGAGTAGCTTGGGGTATATTCTTTCTCGGCTTTTTTTATTAAAGCAATGCCACCCTCACCAAATTTTTCAATAAATTCCTCCATTGAAACGTATTCAGTAATGCCTGATAAAACAATAATAAGATTTATTGTGTATATTTTAAGCATGTAAGCTACCTGCAATTTATTATACAGAGTAGCCCTTTGATTAAACAAAGGGCTTGTGCATTTACAGCTGTGTCAAGGTTTTTTTACCTCAGTGCATACTTCTATTGATGCGGTAACACAACGTGTTCCTCTACGATTGCAAATTGTCGTCGAGGTTTTTGTGCAAGTAGAAGTAGAAGTGCTACCGCCGCTAACATGTTGGATTTGTTCATATGTCAGCTCATGTATAGTATTTTCTTGTTGCATTCTATTTCTCCTGAATAACTGATCCTAATTGTGATACACCTGCTTTAGTCCATGCTTGCCGCTCGGAAACGGTGCGGCAGTGTCCATAAAGTAGTGAACCTGCTCCAGTAAATCATCCATGTTTTTGCACTGATGATTCCGGGTTATCGTCTCGTGCAGTGCATGCCACAGTTTTTCAATTTTGTTATGCCATGGGCTATAAACCGGCAAGAACAGTAACTTGAACTTTGGGTTGTCACTCGGCCACTTCTGCGTTTTTTTGCTCTTGTAGATGATGTAATTATCCACGATTAA